>JAEZZU010000346.1 GCA_023418355.1 Pseudomonadota bacterium
CCCAGCAAAACTGGGTAGTGGGAAAGTCTTGGAAACCACGTCAAACTCAGTACAAACAACTGAGCAAGTATCCACAACAAATCAAAGAAAAATGCCGTTCACTTGGCTTAAGTGAACGGCATTAGCGGCTAGCGCTGAATTGATAAGCAATTCAGCATGAAAGCTATCTGAAAACAAACAAGGGAGCGCGCAAGCAGCTCCCTTTTTTGTTGCAGATGTTTCAGCGCGGCTGCCAGAGTACTTCAGGTGTAATGTCCGCCACGGTGGCGCAGCCCAGCTGGGCCATCGTCAGCTCCAGCTCCGCGCGCAGCAGATGCAGCAGGTGGGCCACACCAACCAGCCCGGCCGTGGCCAGTGCATACAGCTGCGGGCGGCCAATCAGCACAGCACTGGCACCGAGCGCCAGCGCCTTGACCACATCCGTGCCATAGCGCACGCCGCTGTCCAGCAGAAGCGGCACCCGTCCCCCCACGGCCTGCGCAATCACCGGCAAAACCTCCATGGGGCTGACAACACCATCGAGCACGCGGCCGCCGTGGTTGGAAACAATCAACGCATCTGCCCCCAGCTCCACAGCTAGCTTTGCCTGCGCGGGCGACAGAATGCCTTTGACGATGATGGGCAGCTGCGTCTGGGCGCGCAGCCAGCGCAGGTCGTCCCAGACCGGTACCTGCTGCATGAGGGGAGAGCCAAACAGAATCGGCCCCAGTAAAGGCGGGGTGTGCTGCGTGGTGGGCATGCCGCGCAGATTGGCCGCTTCCACGCCATGCGGCAGCGGAAAGCTGGAGCGTTTGATGGAGGCATCCACCGTCCAGACGATGGCGGTGTAGCCTGCGGCCTCTGCCCGGCGCACCAGCTGCAGGCTGTGCTCGCGAGCAGGCTGCATATAGAGCTGGAACCAGCGCGGCGTGCTGTGCCCCATCTCTGCAGCAGCGGCCTGCCCCGCCTGCGCAATTTCCTCCAGCGTAAAGCTGGAGAGCGTGCTCACCACCATGCCGGTCTGCAAGGCCATGGCAGCGCGTACCGTGGCGAGCTCCCCTTCCGGGTGCACCAGCCGCAGGTAGGCCACAGGTGCCAGCAGCATGGGGCTGACCAGCGTCTGCCCCAGCAGCTCAATGCGTGTATGGGCGTGCTGCAGATTGGCTACGGGCTGCGGAACCAGCCGCAGTGCATCCAGTGCTGTGCGGTTGTGTGCCACCGTCAGGTGCTGGTCGGCACCACTCTGGATGTGCTGCCAGGCCTGCGCTTCGATGTGGTGAATGGCGTGGCGTTCGTAATCCGCCGCACAGCGGATATCCGCAGGAATCTGCGTGTGCGCGGCGCGTACCGATTCGCCGAGGGCGTTGCGCAGGGCGTGTTCCATCAGGCCTCCGACCACATGCGCAGCAGGTTGTGGTACGTCCCGGACAGGGCCGAGAGCCTGGGGTGGTCCGGGCAGTCCACGGTCAGCTGCTGGATGGACTGGTCCAGATCAAACAGCAAGCGGCGCTGCTCGTCAGATTTCACCATGCTCTGCGTCCAGAAGAACGAGGCATAGCGCGTGCCCCGGGTGACGGGGTTGACGCGGTGCAGGCTGGTGCCGGGGTAGAGGATGGCATCACCTGCCGCGAGCTTGACGCTCTGGTGGCCAAAGGTGTCTTCCACGATCAGCTCGCCACCTTCGTATTCGTCGGGGTCGCTGAAGAACACCGTGGTCGACACATCGGTGCGCACCTTGATGGCCGTGCCCGGAATCACAAACAGCGCATTGTCGATGTGGTTGCCATAGGTGCCGCCGCCTTCATAGCGGTTAAAGCGCGGTGGCAGCACACGCAGCGGCAGCGCGGCAGACAGGTACAGGGGGTTCTTGCCCAGCTTGTCCAGAATCAGGTGGCCCATCTTCTGCGCCAGCGGGCTGTCGATGGGCAGCTGCAGATTGCTTTTGACCTTGGCCGCAAGATGTCCGGCCGTGGTGCGGCCATCCTGCCAGTCGGCCGCTTCCAGGGCCTCTCGGCATTCACGGACTTCTTCGGGGCTCAGCAGGGCGGGAATGCGCAGCATCATCGTGGTCAACCTTTCTTTGCGTGCATGCAGCAGTATGTATGGAAAAGCCCCGCTGCAGCAGGCGCTGGCGGGGCTTTGTTGATGGCCTATGGCACTGATCCACTCAGGCCCTGTGCACCTGTCTTAGTAGGTGAACTTGAGAGTTGCCACGGCGGAGCGGCCTGCACCCAGTGTGGCGTAGTGCGAGGAGTAGCTGGATGCGTAGTACACCTTGTCTGTCAGGTTGTAGACATTGACCTGCAGGCTCAGGTTGGGGTTGAACGCATAGCTGAGCATGGCGTCGTAGCGTACATAGCCAGGCGTGGCCTTGGTGATCAGCACGTTGCTATTGGTACCGCCGTAGGCATAGCCTGCAACAGATTCACTCTGACCGATTGCCCCAACACCCATGGTCAGCTTAGGTGTGAACTTGTAGCTGGTCCACAGGCTTGCACTGTGCTTGGGGGTATTGGGGAAGGCCATGCCAGTGCCGGCAGCAGGGAGGCCGTCTTTGGTCGTACCAATGTTTTTCTGCTTGCTCTCCATGTAGGTGTAGCCGCCAAAGACATCCCACTTGGGGTTGATGCGGCCGGAGAAGCCCAGCTCCAGACCGTTCACATGCTTTTTGCCCACCATGGATGCCAGGCTGGTATTGGGGTCACGCACGCGCGCATTGCTGGTTTCGTTGCGGAACAGTGCAGCAGTCAGCGACAGCTGTTTGTTCAGCAGATCCCATTTCGTACCGACTTCATACGAGCGGGTTTTTTCTGGCTTGAGCTGATCGGCATTGAGGGTCGGGGTGCGACCGCTGCTACTGCTATCAATGGTGCCGTCTGCGCTTTGACCATTGCCATTGCCGCCAGGGGTCGAAGAGGTACCGGTACTGGCATAAATGCTGGCATTGGGTTGCAGCTTGTAGACCAAACCCAGTTGGTAGTTGAACAGGGTGTCGTTACGGCTGTAGCCAGTGCTATTGGTATCGGTCCATTGCTTGGTGCGATAGCTGTCTACACGTAAGCCAGCGTTGAGCAGCCACTCAGGTGTCAGCGTGAGTGTGTCAAAACCGTAGATGGAAACCGTTTCGGTCTTGTAGTGCGTGAAGGCATTGTTGCGGGCGATGGAGCCGTCCCATGCATCATTGCCGTTGGGGTGCGTCAAGCTGGCAACCGTACCAGGTGCATAGCCGCCGATGGCACATGCAGAGCTATTGATAGAACTTGAGCTGCCACTGACGGTACAAGTTTTGTTGCCAGCAGCATCGAATAGCGTATAGCCATCCACATCAGAGGTTTCACGCGACAGTTCCAGACCCAAAGCAAATTGGTGCTTGAAGCCTGCAGCGGTGGCTTCCCCTGTCAATTCCGTGACGTTCTGCAGCGTTTCTGTTTCGCTGTAGCGCGAATTCATACGACGCCATACCTGGCCGTTTTCCACATTGCCCTGACTGTCGTCAGGCTGTGTCCAGACGTAGTCTTGTTTGGACTTGCCGTAGCGGGTTGCGTTGCGGATCTTGTTGGTATCCGAGAACTTGTGCTCGATTGCAGCCGTGAATACATCGCTCTTTTCCTTGCGGAAATCGCGTGCCTTCAGTCCATACCAGTTATCACGATTGCCACCAAAGGTTGGTTGAATCGTGGTGGGCGTATTAATTTTTTTCAGCTGAGCAGAAGAGCCCAATGCATAAGGCACACCACCATCAGGCATGTCATCCGTCTGCAGATGCTCATACGACAGCGTGACCTGTGTGGGCGTGTTCATGCCAAAGGTCACGGTAGGTGCAATACCCCAGCGCTTGTTTTCAGGGCCATTGCGGCCAGGTACATCGGCATCGTGCACCATGGCATTCAGGCGGAAGCCCGTGGTGTCATTGATCACACGGTTCAGGTCCAAGGTGGCGCGCTTGTACTTGTCAGTGCCCAGGCCTACGTCGCCGGTGATGAAGTCTTCATTCTTGGCTTTCTTGGTCGTCAGATTGATCGAGCCACCGGCACCACCACGGCCCGTGTAGGCCGAGTCAGCACCCTTGATCACCTGCACGCTTTCCAGGTTGAACACCTCACGATTGCTGGCCCCGATATCGCGCAGACCATCCACAAAAATGCTGCTCTGGGCATCGCTGCCGCGCATGAAGGGGCGGTCTCCGCTGGGGTTGCCGCCTTCACCAGAACCAAAAGTAATACCGGGTGTGGTTTTGAGTGCTTCGGTCAGGCTTGTGGCACCCGTTTGCTCCATCACTTCTTCGGTGATGACTTGCACGGTCTTGGGTGTATCAATCAGCGGTGCGGTGAACTGGGGCAGCGGGACTGAGTTGGCCTGGAATGAGTTTTCAGCACTATCCGTCACCGTCACAGTCGACAAGGTGGCAGTTTCCTGGGCAAAAGCAGTGGCACCAGCAATGCACAGACCTGCGGCCAGCGCGACCTGCAGGGGCGACAGTTCATTGTTGATGCCGGACTTGTTAGATGTTTTTGGGGCGTTGGACATGGGATGTTTGATAAGTTGCGCCCCAACCACGAACGGGGCGGCACGGATTGTATTCCTGATTGAGAACTATTCTTTTTTAGCTTTGTGTTGACCTGACTCAAAACGATGCGAATGGGGGCGCAATGCAACTGGCGAAGGGCTCTTGAAAAGCACAGCCATGCCCGCATATGCCTGCCTGTGCCGGATGTCTGGCTTTGAAATTTGGTATTCACTTCTGACAGCAACCTATAAAAACATGAGCAAGCAAACCCATTCTTTCCAGGCCGAAGTGGCGCAATTGCTGCATTTGGTGACTCACTCCCTGTACTCCAACCCCGAGATCTTTCTGCGTGAGCTGATCTCCAACGCATCGGACGCCTGCGACAAGCTGCGCTTTGAAGCCTTGAACGATGCCAGCCTGTATGGCGATCAGCCCAATCTGGAAGTGCGTGTGTCCTTCGACAAGGAGGCCAAGACCATCACGATCGCCGATACCGGTATCGGCATGAGCCAGCAGGAAGCCATCGACAACCTGGGCACGATTGCCAAGAGCGGCACCAAGGCTTTCATGGAAAAACTCAGCGGTGACCAGAAGAGTGATGCGCAGCTGATCGGTCAGTTTGGTGTCGGTTTCTATTCCGGCTTTATCGTGGCCAACAAGATCACGGTCGAGTCGCGCCGCGCAGGGCTGCCTGCGTCGGAAGGCGTGCGCTGGATCAGCGGTGGCACGGGCGACTTTGAGGTCGAGCAGATCGAGCGTGCCGAGCGCGGCACCAGCATCACGCTGCACCTGCGTGACGATGCCGAAGAGTTCCTGAACGGCTGGAAGCTCAAGCAGGTCATCAACAAGTACTCTGACCACATCAGCCTGCCCATCCTGATGGAAAAGGAAGAGTGGAAGGATGGCGAGAACGATCAGCCCGGCGGCATGGTCAAGACCGGCGAATGGGAAACTGTGAACAAGGCCAGCGCCCTGTGGACCCGCCCCAAGAAGGACATCACCGAGGAGCAGTACAAGGAGTTCTACAAGGCCATCAGCCACGACTACGACGATCCGCTGATCTGGAGCCACAACCGCGTCGAGGGCAATACCGAGTACACCCAGCTGCTCTACATCCCTGCCAAGGCGCCTTTTGACCTGTACCACCGCGACAAGAAGGCGGGTGTGAAACTGTATGTGAAGCGCGTGTTCATCATGGACGATGCCGATGCGCTGATGCCCGGCTATCTGCGTTTTGTGAAGGGCGTGATCGATTCGGCCGATCTGCCGCTGAACGTGAGCCGCGAGCTGCTGCAGGAAAGCCGCGACGTGAAGCTGATCCGTGATGGTTCCGTCAAGCGCGTGCTGTCCATGCTCGAAGACCTGGCCAAGCACGACAAGCACGAAGCATCCACCGATGCCGAAGGCGTGACCGATGTGGTCAGCGAAGAAGACAAGGCCAAGGAAGGCAAGTACAGCCAGTTCTACGCCGAGTTTGGCGCTGTGCTCAAGGAAGGTCTGGGTGAAGACTTTGCCAACAAGGAGCGCATCTCCAAGCTGCTGCGCTTTGCTTCGACCAACTCTGACACCGTTTCCGTCTCGCTGGCCGACTACAAGGCCCGCATGAAGGAAGGCCAGGAGGCGATTTACTACATCACCGCCGAAACCCTGGCTGCTGCCAAGAACAGCCCCCAGCTGGAAGTGTTCAAGAAGAAGGGCATTGAAGTTCTGCTCATGACCGACCGCGTGGACGAGTGGGCGCTGAACTACCTGACGCACTTTGACGGCACACCGCTGCAGTCCGTGGCCAAGGGTGCGGTGGATCTGGGCAAGCTGCAGGACGAGGCCGAGAAGAAGGCCGCCGAGGAAGCCGCCGAAGCCTTCAAGCCCGTGCTGGCCAAGCTCAAGGAAGCGCTCAAGGACAAGGCTGAGGATGTGCGCGTGACCACGCGTCTGGTCGACTCGCCTGCCTGCCTGGTGGTGACCGAAGATGGCATGAGCACCCAGCTGGCGCGCATGCTCAAGCAGGCTGGTCAGGCAGTGCCTACGACCAAGCCGGTGCTGGAAGTGAACCCTGAGCACGCTCTGGTCAAGAAGCTGGACGGCAGCGTGCACTTCCACGATCTGGCGCACATCCTGTTTGACCAGGCGCTGCTGGCTGAAGGCGGCATCCCTGAAGATCCTGCCGCCTACGTCAAGCGTGTGAACGCACTGCTGGTCTGAGCTTGATTCCTGCCTGACCATGGCCCCAAGGCACTGAGCCTTGGGGCTTTTTTTATGCATGAAAAATGGCTATGGCGCCGATGTAGCAAGCGCTAGGTGCTATTTTTTTGTGTAAATGGCTTCGTGTGGAAGTTCCTGTCATTTGTGCAGGGAAGGCCAGCGGCGGACAATGGCAGGCATGAAAACACTGTTTCTGACTTTGATGGCTGGCAGCTTGCTGGCAGGGTGCGCGACTTCGGCAGGTGTCGGGGTGGGCGTGCCTGTGGGGCCATTTCGTGTCGGCGTCGGCATGGGAACAGGTGGTGTCTCTGCCGGGGTGAGCACGGGTGTTGGCCCGGTGGGCGTTGGCGTGGGGGTGAACCAGCGGGGGCAGGTCACGGGCAATGCGGGCGTCGGTGTCTCCACCCCTATTGGCGGTGGTGCGCATGTGGGGGCGGGTGTGGGCACGTCCACCGTGCTGCATGACCCGCAGACGGCATCCCAGAAAAAAGCCGTGCAGGAATCTGCCACACCGCAGGAGCCCGCGCCTGCAGCTCCTGCGCAGGGAGCTGTGCAGTGGCGTGATGCGCAGGGCAATGTGGTGCCTGAGTGCCGTATTCGTGGCATGTGCTGAAGGCAGGCAGCACATGAACTTCCCGCCAGCAGGCGCGCCGCCTACTCAGGCGTTGCCATAGCCTTCGAGCGCCTGCACTCCGGCCTCTGCGGCAGCGCAGGCCTGGCTGGCCAAAGTTTCAATCTGGGCTGCGTCGGCTGCTTTCAAGGCCGTAGACAATGCGCTGGAAAAATGCCCCAGCTGCATCAGTCCAAAGGTGGCGGCGGTGCCCGTCAGCTTGTGGGCTTCTGCACGCATGGCCTGCCAGTCGTGCTGCTGCGCCAGCAGCGGCAATTGTCTGGCGCGCTGCAGCGTGTCGGTGGTGAACTGGGTGAGCAGCTGCTCCAGCTTGGCGGTATCAAACAGCTGAGCCAGGGCATCCATGGCAGATGCATCAAACACCGGTGGCAGCGTATCCGTCTGTGCGCAGGCCTGGATTGCTTCCATGGAGCCGGGCTGTACTGCAGCACCCAGCCATTCCTGCAGCACAGCGTGCAGCGCTGACTCAAGAAGAGGCTTGCTCAGGTGGGCATTCATGCCAGCGGCCAGCGCGCGCTCTACATCCTGTATCGCCGTATGCGCCGTCATGGCAATCACGGGCAGTTTTTCAAAGCCTGGCAGCTGGCGTAGTGCCCTGGTGGCGCTGATGCCATCCATGTGGGGCATCTGCATGTCCATCAGCACGCAGCGGAAGTACTGGGGGCCAAAGGACTGTAGTTTCATCAGGGCCTGTGCGCCATCTTCTGCCACATCGGTTTGCAGCCCGATGGCGTGAAGCATGCCTTCGGCTACTGCACGGTTGAGCGCGTTGTCATCGACCACCAGCACCCGCAGGCCCTGCCAGTCCACAGGAATCGCATGGGTCTGCTTCTGGGCCGCAGGCGTGCGCGGCACGATGCTGCGTGCAGGCTCCAGCACGGCGGTGAACCAGAAGTTGCTGCCTGCACCTACCGTGCTCTGCACGCCCACCGTGCCGCCCATGAGCTGGGCCAGTGCGCGTGAAATCGCCAGCCCCAGCCCCGTGCCCCCGTAGCGGCGCGTGATGGAGTTGTCGGCCTGCTGGTAGGCCTCAAACAGCAGCGGAATATGGTCGGCGGGAATGCCTGGCCCCGTGTCCTTGACGCTCACGTGCAGCATGATGCGGTGCAAGGTGCTGCCGGGATCGAGACGGATGGCGATGTCGACATGCCCGCTGGCCGTGAACTTGATGGCGTTGTTCACGTAGTTCAGCAGGATTTGCGCAATGCGGTGCGGGTCACCACGCAGGTTGTCAGGCACTTCACGCGCTATCTTGTAGTGCAGTGTCAGCCCCTTTTTGCTGGCCTCTTCCTGGCACATGCTCAGCACGTCGAGCACCACGGTCTCCAGGCTGAAGTCGGTGCTCTCGAGCTTGAGCTGGCCGGCATCAATCTTGGAAAAATCCAGGACCTCATTGACGATGCCGCGCAGGTGCTGCCCGGCGCGCAACACGTTGTACAGCTGCTCGCGCTGTGTCTCTGGCATTTCTGCCTTCAGCAGCAGCTGCGTCAGACCCAGAATGGCATTGAGCGGGGTGCGAATCTCATGGCTGATGGCAGCCTGCATGGCGGTGCGCTCGGCCGCGCTTTGTTCGGCCTGGCGCTTGGCCTTGTTCAGGGCCTGGGCCTGAATCACTTCCTTGGTGGCGTCCAGCCAGACCCCGTTGAACAAAATGCTGCCATCGGCTTCCACATGCGGATTGGCACGGGTCTTGATCCAGCGGTTCACGCCGTCGAGCATCTGCATGGACACTTCAAAATCCACGGGCTCCAGCGTCTTGGCGCTGTGCAGAAAGTGCTGCTTGATGCTGGCCATGACCTGCGGGTCATAGTGACGGAAGTACTGGGTGGCAGCTTCAATGCTGTGGTCTGCATCCGGGGCCAGTCCCATGAGGGGAGCCCACTGCGGGCTGACGAAGCGCAGCCTCCATGTCTCATCCGCAAAAAGATGCAGCTGAAAGACGGCGCCAGGCAGTGCACTGGTCAGGCTCTGCAGCTGCTCGATGAGCAGGTTGTTCTGCTGTTGCTGCTGCAGCTGTGCCTGCAGTGCCTGTGCTTCCTGCAGTGCGGTGCTCAGGCCTTGCAGGGTGCGCGCCATGGTCCCGATTTCATCATGGCGTTCCTGGCCGTGAATCGGGATGTTGTACTCCTGCCGGCTCATGCGCTGCATGCTTTGCGTGAGTTGCCGCAGGGGAAGCGAAATGTCACGCCATGCCAGCCATGCGGCATAAGCGGAAATCAGCAGCACACTGAGCCAGCCCGCCCAGTTGGAGAGGCTGAGGGTGCGCTGTGTCTGCTCGATCATCCGCTGGGAGGCATACGCAAAATAGCGCTCTGTCTGCTGGCGCAGGGTGTCTACATCACGGTGCAGCACTTGCAGCGCAGGTGCCAGTTCTTCGCCCAGGATACGCAGGGGGCGCTCGGTATTCCAGCGCAGGTAGGCATCAATGGCCTGATGCCCGGCTGCAAAAAAGCGCTGCGTCTGCTGGGAAATGGCATTCATGATTGGAATGTTCCCCAGGGGCAGCTTGTGCATGGCCTGTATGTCTTCATCCAGCGCTTGTTCCAGCTGCGCGAGTCGTTCCTTGGCGAAAAAGGCCTGCTCTGTATCGTGCAGCGTCAGCGTTTCATAGATCAAGGTGGATGCGTCGGCCAGATGCTGGTGCAGCATGCCCACCGTGTGCTCGGTGGCGGACTGCGTCTGCAGCAGCGCGTGGTACTGGGCTTCAATGCGCTGAATCTGCCAGCTGGCATAGGCGGAAGCCATTGCAAAGGCAAGCCCCATGGCGCTGACCAGCAGCACGATTTTGGCGGTCAGGCTCAGCGCGAAGCGCTTCGAAAAAGTGGAGCTATGGTGCTGCATATCCAGTCACAAAGACGGGTGAAAAGCCAGATCTCCGCGAGGCAGTGACATGGCGTTTAGAGGCAGCAGTCCATGGTGCTGCAGGGTTTGCGCATGTGGTGCTGCCCTGCCATGGCTCGCGATGGAAAACCGCAATGCCAGCGGTGTGCAGCATGGCCAGAGGGGCTGGTCGCCGTTAGCTGGTCGCGACGGCTTGCGCCATCTCGGGTGCAGGCAGGATTTCCATGCGGTAACCCAGCCCGTAGATGGCGCTGAGCTGGTAGATGCTGCCCTGTCCATGGTACTGGCCGAGCTGGAGTTTGGTGCGCAGCCGCGAAGCATGGGTGTCCAGCGTGCGTGATGGGGTGGGGGAGGTGCTGCCCCAGACGGCCTCGGTCAGGTGGTTGCGCGAGAGCAGGCGGCCGCAGTTCTGGAACAGGAATTCCGCCAGCTCGTACTCACGGTGCTTGAGCTCAATCGGCTGCTCTTTCAGATAGACCGTGCGGGTGTGCGGGTCGAGGCGGTAAGGATCAAAGTCCAGACGTACGGTGGATACGTCGGGGTAGGCGCGGCGCATCAGCGCAGAGACCCTGGCCATCAACTCCTGCACACGCAGAGGCTTGGTCATGAAGTCGTCAGCCCCTGCATTGAAGGCGGCGACGATGTCTTTCTCTTCATGGCACTGGCTGGCAAACAGGATGGGCAGCTTGCTGCCACCGGCTTCGCGCAGCGCGCGTACCACCTCAATGCCGCTCAGACCTGGCAGCAGCCAGTCAACGATCAATAGGTCAAAGCTTTCGCGGCGCATGGCGCGAAGCAGATCTTCTCCTGTTTCGAACAGGATGGTGGTATGGCCCATCTGATGAATGGTTGCTTCCACCAGCTTCAGGAAAATGGGATCGTCGTCTAGAACAGCAATACGCATCCCGGTGTTGTAACAAAAAATTGCAGTTATCAAACACTGGTAATGCAAATGAATGCAAAAAATTTTTGGGAGTTTTGAGATAAGTAATTGCTCTCAAAAAGGAAAAATGGAATTTCAGCCACCGTGTCAAAAAAAAGACGGTTGTGCTAATTTTCAAGATGTGAAGCACTGACCTGGTGCAGTGCCGCAAAAGGCAGCTGCTGCTTGACCAGAATGACGGTGCAGGGCGCATCTCGTGCCACACGCATGGGCACGGTGGCAATCCAGCGCTGCAGCTGCAGCCCGTGGGTGGCGGCTCCCATGATGATCAGTCCCACATTGTTGCCCTCTGCGTAGCGCACCAGCGCCTGCGCCACATCGCCGGACTCCAGCACGTGAAAGCTCAGCCCATGGCCACCGGTTTCCAGTCCCTGCGCCCATTGCTTGAGCCGCGCCAGATGGATGCGGTGCAGGGCCGTTTCGCTGCGGCTGCTGTCCGTGGTGCTGCTGGCGGAAGGGGAAATGACGGTCACCACCGCCAGCCGTGCCCCCGGGCGCGTGGACAGCGAGCGCGTCACGGCCTGGCGCAGGCTGTAGAGCGTAGCATCCGTCACGTCCTTGTGCGGTACGGCCACCATGAGGATGGGTACATCTGCGGCCTGCTGCGATGGCCGGGGGCTGGGGTGGTATTCCATGCCTGCCGCCTTGAACCAGCGGCGCAGCTTGCCGAAAAAGGAAATGCCCTTGAGGCGCAGGCCGCGCGAGGTAATGGGCACTTGCTGCGGGTTGCTCAGGTCAAAGGCCAGCTCGGCCGCGGAGGCATAGCGCTGCGCGGCTTCAGGCTCCAGACAGCGCAGAATGATTTCCTGCAGCCAGTCCGGCACATCAGCCCGCAGCGCGCGCGGTGGTGCTGGGGCCATCCACATGCGCTGGCGCAGACCGGCAGGGGTGGCGGGTGCGCCAAAGGGCAGCTCGCCGGTCGTGAGCTCGTAGAGCATGACGCCGATGGCGAAGATGTCGCTGCGGATGTCGCCGCGCACGCCGACGATCTGTTCGGGCGCAATCCATGCAGGTGACCCGACGGCCTTGCGCAGCTCTTCGGCCAGCAGATCCGGGTAGTGGGCGTGGCAGGACAGGCCAAAGTCCAGCAGCACGGCATTGCCGTTGTCCTGAATCAGCACATTGCCGGGCTTCAGGTCCAGATGGCAGCAGTTTTGCTGGTGCAGGCTGTGGGCGGCCTGGGCCATAGCAATCCCAAGCTGGGTGATGGTGTCAATCGGCAGTGGCTGCGGCTGGTCCAGCCAGTGCTGCAGCGTGTGACCTGCCATGTGCTCCATGACGATATAGGGCACGCGCAGCAGGTCGCCCGCTGCCACAAACTGTGGCACATGCGGGCCGTGCAGTGCAGGCAGGATTTGCAGTTCGACCTCAAAGCTGACGATGTTCTCGGCCCCGTCACCGGCTGTCATGCGCGGGATTTTCATCACCATCGGAAAGCCCGGCGATGCCGCATTGGGCTGCGCATAGTGCACGCTGTAGATGTGGGCCATGCCTCCGGCGTGGATGCAGTCGTCGATGAGAAAGCCGTCAATTTCGGTGCCGGGTGTGAGCTTTTTCATTGTCCCAGCTCCAGACGGTCGGCAAACGCATTGGGCAGCTCGCTGTGGCGGATGGCCTGCATGGCTGCACCATGGTCGTAGGGCACACGGTGAAAAGTGAGGGTGGCAGCCTGGCTGTCGTAGAGAGCGTACATGGCGCGCACATCACCATCGCGGGGCTGGCCGCAGGAGCCCACGATGGCCAGCCACTGGCGGTGGGCAGGCACGGGGATGGGCACACCGGGCTGGGGCACAAAGCGCATGAGCTTGGCTGTGGGCGTGAGGTAGTACAGCGCCTGCTGGTGCACATGGCCGCTGAAGACGTAGCGGATGTTGATGTCCATGTCGCTGGCGGCCGCCATGCTGCGCTCGGCCATCAGGCTGTTGTCCACATAGGGCCAGCGTTCGGGATGGTGGGCGCTGGCATGTACCAGCAGGATGTGTTCGTGCTGGCTCAGCAGGGGCAGCTGCTCCAGAAAGGCCTTGTGTGCCGGGGTGAGCTGGGCATGGGTCCAGATGGCACCCTGTTCGCCCACATGCTGGATCTGGCTGGGGGGATGCAGGGCCAGATCATCGTGGTTGCCGCGCACAATCCAGGCGCCCGCCTGCACCGCGAGCATGATGGTGTCGAGCACGGCGGCGGGGTCTCCCCCATAGCCCACCATGTCGCCCAGAAAGGCCAGCTGGGTGGCACCTTGTGTCTGTGCGTGGGCCATGCAGGCCTGCAGCGCCTGCAGATTGCCGTGAATGTCTGAGAACAGGGCCAGTTTCATGCCCTCATGGTGGCGGGCCTAGCTGGCGTTAAGCTTGCAGGCCATACTGGGAGTTACCCGGTTTGCTCTCTAAAAAATAGCTTTCAGCGCTTGATATTGCTTGATTTCAAAATGATTTCTATCTGAAATCAAGTATTTGCAAGCGCTGAAAGCTATGGTTTGTATGCAGGTGCAGCACCTGCGCCACCTTCTGCATGTATGCCATCGATTGCCCATACCGAAGTCTGTGAGGACCGTGATTTTGCCGAGTGGCACCAGGGGCGACCCTGGTGTGCCGTCTGGGTGCTGCGTGCCGAAGCACCGCAGGTGCAGGCATGGGTGCATGCAGCGCGTGCGCCGCTGCAGCCCTGGCTGCTGCCTCGCTATGCACGCCAACCGCATGTCACGCTGGCGTACCGTGGGCTGATGCCACGCGATGCAGAGGATGTGCAGGCCGAGTTTGCTCTGCCGCAGTTGCACGCCGATGTGCAGGCACTGCAGGCTGCACAGTTGCTGCCATTTGACTGGCAGCTGCAGGGTGTGGGCAGCTTCTCGACAGTGCCGTATCTGGCAGTATCGCCCAGCCCTGCGCTGCATGCTGCGCATGAGGCGCTGATGGCGCATACGCCGTATCCCGGCTGGCACTATGTGCCGCACATCACGCTGGGGCACTACGGTCAGCGCCTGCCATTGGCAGGTGCCCTGCAGACCTTGCAGGCCAGCGTGCCTGACGGCGTGCTGCATGCAGCGCAGGCCGATGCGCTGTGGCTGGCGCGCTATCGCAGCAACGATATTGCCGGGCCGCTTCACTTTGAAGGCAGGTTTGACCTGCGCACGCAGCAGTACGTGGCAGAGCCTGAGGCACTGCTGCAGCCATGAAAAAGCCCCGTGGCGAAGAGCCACAGGGCTGCATGCAAGCTGCAGAGTGTGCGTGACTTAGTAGGTGTAGACGCCCTGGCCCGTCTTGCGGCCCAGACGGCCTGCAGCCACCATTTCACGCAGCAGGTAGCAGGGGCGGTACTTGCTGTCGCCAAACTCTTCCAGGTACACCTCCATCACGGCCAGGCACACGTCCAGACCAATCATGTCAGCCAGCGCCAGCGGGCCAATGGGGTGGTTGCAGCCGAGCTTCATGCCTTCGTCAATGTCTTCGGGCGTGGCCGTGCCTTCGGCCAGCACATAGAAGGCTTCGTTGATCATGGGCACCAGAATGCGGTTGACCACAAAGCCGGGGGCGTTCTTGACGGTGATCGGTGTCTTGCCCAGCTTTTCAGCCAGTGTCTTGACGGCATCGTGCGTGGCGTCGCTGGTCTGCAGGCCGCGGATGATCTCCACCAGCTTCATCATGGGCACGGGGTTGAAGAAGTGCATGCCGATGAACCGGTCTGCACGCTGGGTGACCGCCGCCAGCTTGGTGATGGAAATGGAGGAGGTGTTGGAGGCAATCAGCGCCTCCGGTGCCAGCAGGCTGTCGAGCTGCTGCAGGATTTTGACCTTGAGGTCGTAGTTCTCTGTGGCGGCCTCGATAACCAGCTGTGCGGCCTTGAGATCGTCATAGCTGGTGGAGGTCTTGATCAGCGACAGCGCCTTGTCCTTGTCAGCCGCGGTGATCTTTTCCTTCTTGATCAGACGGTCCAGACTGCCAGCTACGGTGCTCAGGCCTTTCTGGACGGCGGCTTCGGAAATGTCCACCATCACCACGGGAATGCCTGCCACTGCACATGCCTGTGCAATGCCATTGCCCATGGTGCCAGCACCTACGATACCTACGGTTTGAATACTCACGGTCTTATCTCCCTGTGTGGTTGGTATGCGTGAAAGATGGTATCCCAAGACATTGACAGAATGCTTAACGTAAGCGTCTTGTTCTCAAGGGGGCCATATGGGGGAAGCATTCGACTACATCGTGATTGGCGCGGGGTCTTCGGGCAGCGTGCTGGCAGGGCGGCTCAGCGAATCGGGCGTGCACCAGGTGTGCGTGCTGGAAGCCGGCGGGACGGATGACTCGGCCATGGTGCAATGCCCGGGCGGGCTGGCGGCACTGGCCAAGACCGGGCATTTCAACTGGTCCATGGAGACGGTGCCGCAGCCGGGGCTGGGTGGTCGCGTCGGCTACCAGCCGCGTGGCAAGGGCCTGGGCGGCAGCAGCTCCATCAACGCCATGATCTACCTGCGTGGCCAGCCAGAGGACTATGACGGCTGGGCGGCGCAGGGCAATCCGGGCTGGGGCTGGGAAGACGTCAGGCCATGGTTCCTCAAGGCAGAGCACCAGGAGCGTGGCGCAGATGCTTTCCATGCCCAGGGCGGCCCGCTGAATGTGGCCGATCTGCAGCAACCCAACCCCTTGAGCCTGGATTTTGTGGCTGCCGGGGTGCAGGCCGGCTTTCCCGCCAATCCAGACTTCAATGCCGCCAGCCAGGAAGGTGTGGGCCTGTACCAGGTCACGCAAAAAGGCGGGGAACGCTGCAGCGCTGCCAAGGCCCATCTGACACCGCATCTGCACCGTCGCAATCTGCATGTGCGCACGGGGGCGCAGGTGCTGCGCATCGTGCTGGAGTCCTCCGAACAGGGCCTGCGCGCCACGGGGGTGGAATACGTGCGTGGCGGTGTGCGCCACACCGTGCATGCGCGGCGTGAAGTGCTGCTCAGCGCTGGGGCCTTGCTGTCGCCACAGGTGCTGATGCTCTCGGGCATTGGCCCGGCAGCACATCTGCAGCAGGCAGGCGTAGCGCCGGTGCATGATCTGCCCGGGGTGGGCAGCCATCTGCATGACCACCTGGATGCCACCCTGGTGCTGGATGCGCCGCAGCTGACTCAGTCCTTTGGCATCTCGCTGTCAGGGGGCTGGCATCTGGCGCAAGGAGCCTGGGAGTGGTGGCGACACCGCACCGGCATTCTGACCACCAATTTTGCAGAAGCCGGGGCTTTTCTGCGCAGCAGTCCGCAGGAGCCCTTGCCGGATCTGCAGCTGCATTTTGTGGTGGCCAAGCTCATTGACCACGGGCGCCAGACGGTCTGGGGGCATGGCTATTCCTGCCATGTCTGCGTGCTGCGGCCCCGCAGCCGTGGCACGGTGCGCCTGCGCAGTGCCGATCCGCTTGCACTGCCAGCGGTGGACCCGAACTTTCTCGGAGATGCTGACGATCTGCAGCGCACCGTGCGTGGTGTGCAGATCGTGCGGCGCATTCTGGCCCAGCCTGCGCTGGCCCGTCATGGCGCCAGGGAGCTGCCAGCTTCTGCAGCGGCGCAGACGCCGGAGCAGATCGCAGACTGGGTGCGCCAGCATGCCGACACCATCTACCACCCGGTGGGCACCTGCCGCATGGGGCCAGGGCCGCAGGATGTGGTGGATCACCAGCTGCGTGTGCACGGCGTGCAGGGGCTGCGGGTGGTGGATGCTTCCGTGTTTCCACGCATTACCAGCGGTAACACCAATGCACCCTGCATCATGCTTGCGGAAAAAGCTGCCCACATGGTGCTGACTGAGGCGGAAACACGCGGATAGCTGATGGTTCGTTTCCGTAGAGCCTGAAGCATGTCGTTTTGTCGTCTTGATGGATATCAAGATTGGCAGGTTTGAATTTGGCAGAAATGCCACTTTTCCTGAGAATCGAAGTGAAAGACGAGACAAGCTGTAACTTTGCAATGGGAACAAAGTGGTAGTCGAAAATACACAAACAGATTCGCAGACAGAAGCGACACAGGCTCTGGATGACCGCGTTCGAGCGGCCATGAGCCACATGACCATGGGCCTGTCGCCCATTGCTTTGGGGCTGGCCACCGCAGACTGGTGGCTGCACCTGGCCTCCTCCCCCGGCAAGCAGATGACGCTGGCACAGCGCGCGGTGCAGCTGGCCCAGCAGGCCGCCAGATTCACGGCGCAGCCAGCAGGGGAAAGCGATGCGCGCTTCAAGGACGCTGCCTGGCAGCAGTGGCCCTACAGCGTGATGAAGGAAGGCTTCAAGGCGGGTGACAGCTGGTGGCGCGAAGCCGTCAAGGTGGATGGCATGACGCGCCACCACCGCCAGCTTATGGAATTCTTTGCGCGTCAGTGGATGGACGCGCTGTCTCCTTCCAACTGGGCGCTGACCAATCCCGAAGTGCTGGCCAAGGCCAGAGAAACGCAGGGTGAAAGCCTGCGCAAGGGCTTTGAACTGTGGGTGCAGGACATGGAAGCTGCACGCAAGGCGAGCCCGGATACACCCGCCGAAGTGCTGGAGCCTTTGCCCTATGCCGTCGGCAAGGATGTGGCCTGCACTCCGGGCAAGGTGGTGTTTCGCAACCACCTGATCGAGCTGATCCAGTACAGCCCCACGACGGACAAGGTGCTGCCCGAGCCGGTGCTGATCATTCCGTCCTGCATCATGAAGTACTACATCCTGGACTTGTCGCCGCACAACTCCATGGTCAAGTACCTGGTCGATCAGGGCCACACGGTGTTCATCATCTCCTGGCGCAATCCCGATGCTTCAGACCGTGACCTGAAGATGCAGGACTACCTGAGCACCGGCGTGCTGCAGGCCATGGCTGCGGTCAAGGGCAGCACGGGCGCCAGCCGCATCCACACCATGGGCTATTGTCTGGGCGGCACCTTCCTGGCGATTGTGGCGGCGGCACTGGGCCGTCTGAAGCGCAAGAAGACCCGCACGGCCAAGGAGCAGGCGCTGATTCCTGCGGATCTGCCCGAGCTGGCATCCGTGATCCTGCTGGCGGCGCAGACTGATTTTTCCGAGCCCGGTGAACTCGGCGTCTTTATCGACGAAGAACAGCTGGCCAACCTGCGCCAGCGCATGAATGAGCAGGGCTATCTCTCGGGCAAGCAGATGGGCGGCTCCTTCCAGTTCCTGGCATCCAAAGATCTGGTCTGGTCGCGCAATACGCGCCGCTATCTGATGGGCGAAGAGGACAGCAGCTTTGACCTGATGAGCTGGAACGCTGACCAGACGCGTCTGCCTGCGCGCATGCACAGCGAGTACCTGAGCTCGCTGTTCCTGAACAACGCGCTGGCTTCGGGCCAGTACCGCTTTGCCGGGGCCACCGTGGCGCTGATGGATATTGATGCGCCCATGATGGTGGTCGGCACCACGCGCGACCATGTCTCGCCCTGGAAGTCGGTCTACAAGATCCATCTGCAGACCGATACCCACGTCACCTTTGTGCTGGCAGCGGGTGGTCATAACGCGGGCATTGTGTCGGAGCCCGGCCGTCCGCGCCGCAGCTACCAGATTGCCAGTGTGGAAGACGGCGCTGGCTGGATCGATCCGGATGACTGGGTGGCGCAGACGCCCGTGGAGCAGGGTTCGTGGTGGGAGGCCATGGACCGCTGGGTCAAGGAGCGTTCGGGCACGCCCGTCAAGGCCAAGCCCATCAAGGCCGACAAGGTGGTGTGCGATGCACCGGGCGAATACGTCATGGTGCGTTACGCCGACTAAGACCTGCTGGCCTTTTTCTCGTATTCAGGCTGTCACACCACCTCTGTAGGTTCTGCTGCGTCACAGCGGTGGTATCTGGCATTCGCCATGCATGCAGGCCTGTGCTAAGCACATGGTGCAGACCTGCGCCGCTTTCTCTGATTTCTCCAAACTTCTTGCATTCTTCAACCATGAATTCTCCATCGCTGTTCAGCCTGGTCGGCAAAAAAGGCCTGGTGCTTGGTATTGCCAATGACCGTTCCATTGCCTGGGGATGCACGTCGCTGGCGCGTGCACTGGGCGCAGACATCGTGGCGTCCTGCCTGAACGACAAGGCTCGCAAGTGGGTAGAGCCGCTGACATCACCCATTGGTGTGGATCTCGTCAACTGCAATGTGGAAGAGCCAGGCCAGCTGGAAGCACTGGTGCAGCATGCGGTGAACAAGTTCGGCAAGCTGGACTTTGTGATCCATTCCATTGCCTGGGCACCGCTGGAAGATCTGCATGGTGATGTGGTGGACAGCTCACGCGACGGTTTTGCACGTGCGATGAGCGTCTCCTGCCACTCGTTTGCCGAGCTTGCCAAGCTCTGCGTGCCGCATATGCCTGAGGGCGGCAGCATGCTGTCCATGAGCTATCTGGGAGCGGATGAAGCCGTGCCCAACTACGGTGTGATGGGCCCCGTGAAGGCGGCGCTGGAGTCCATGGTGCGTTACATGGCCATGGAGCTGGGGCCCAAGAACATTCGCGTGCATGCCGTCTCTCCTGGTCCCATCCTGACGCGCGCTGCTTCCGGCATTGCGGACTTTGACGAGCTCATGGCGACGGCGCAGGCCAAGGCACCGCTGCAGCGCCTGGTAACGCTGGAAGAAATCGCGCAGCTGAGTGCCTTTCTGTGCTCCGATGCGGCCTCTGGCATGACCGGTCAGACCATTTATGTGGACGGCGGCGTGCACGCCGTGGATTGAGCCGGCGAGCCATGCAGTCCGTCAGCCACACAGCACATAACGATGAAGGGAGAACATTCGAATGAACACCCATGCACCAGCGAATGAATGGATGGAAAACGTCACCTATGACGAACTGACGGTGGGGCAAAGCGCGCGCCTGCTGCGTACCGTCACCTTGCAGGACATCCAGGCCTTTGCGGCCGTGTCAGGCGACATCAACCCCGCGCACCTGAACGCGGAATATGCCGATAGCACCATGTTCCATGGCGTGATCGCCCACGGCATGCTGGGCGCAGCCCTGATCTCTGCCCTGTTCGGCACGCAGTTCCCCGGCCCTGGCACGATTTATCTGGGGCAGGAGTTGAAATTCACCAAGCCTGTACGCATTGGCGATACCCTGACAGTGGTAGCCACCGTGGTGGAAAAGGACGATGAGAAAAAACGCGTCAAGATGGACTGTCTGGTGACCAACCAGAAGGGCGAAGTGGTGCTCAAGGGAGAAGCCAAGCTGATGCCGCCGACCCAGAAAGTGAAAGTGCAGCGTATCGATGCACCGCGCATTCAGCTGTTTGACCCCGAAGCCCGCCAGAAAGATTTGCTGGCCCGTGTGGAGTCGTTGCAAGCCGTGCGCTGCGCGGTGGTGCATCCTTGCGATGAAGGCTCGCTCAGCGGTGCCATGGACTCGGCCCGCCATGGACTCATCATTCCCGTGCTGATTGGCCCTGAAGGTCGTATCCGCCGTGTGGCAGAAGAAGCTGGCATCAACCTCGATGGCGTGGAAATCATTTCTGTGGAGCACAGCCACGCGGCGGCCGAACTGGCTGCTGGCATGGCCGCGCGCCAGGAAGTGGAAATTCTGATGAAGGGTAGCCTGCACACGGACGAGCTGCTCAAGGCTGTGCTGGCCCAGCCTGCACTGCGCACGGGGCGGCGCCTCTCGCACATCTTCCGTTTTGACGTGCCGCTGTACGACAAGCCGCTGCTGATCACCGATGCAGCCATCAACATCCGCCCCAGCCTGCTGGAAAAGGTGGACATTGTGCAGAACGCCATCGACTTTGCGCGCGTACTTGGCACGGAAAAGCCCAAGGTGGCGATTCTCTCTGCTGTGGAAACCGTCACCCCCAGCATTCCTTCCACGCTGGATGCTGCTGCGCTGTGCAAGATGGCAGATCGTGGCCAGATCAAGGGTGGCGAGCTCGATGGCCCGCTGGCCTTTGACAATGCTGTCTCCATGGATGCCGTGCGCATCAAGGGCATTGACTCGGGTGTCGCCGGGCAGGCCGATATTCTGATGGTGCCTGATCTGGAAAGCGGCAACATGGTGTCCAAGCAGCTGGAGTATCTGGCGCATGCATCCGGCTCTGGCCTGGTGCTGGGCGCGCATGTGCCTATCGCGCTGACCAGCCGTGCCGATGGGCCACGTGCCCGTGTGGCGTCCTGCGTGCTGGCGCTGCTGGCTGCGCATGAAAAGCGCCGTCAGCGTGCCGCGAACGCCTGGAAGCTGGGTTGAACAGGAAGGAGCGTCTGACAATGGCCATTCTTGCCGTGAATGCGGGGTCGTCCTCGCTGAAGTTTTCCTTGCACCCTCTGAAGTATGGGCAGGTACAGCCCTTTGTGCTGTCCGGCAACATCCAGGGGCTGGAGCCCCAGGGCTCCCCCGTGATGACCTGGACCTATCTGGGCAAAAAACACGCCGATCCACTGGAAGTCAGTCCGGGCAGTACCTCGTTCGCAGCAGCGCTGCAGGGCGTGCGTGCGCTGATTCAGCGTCTGGAAGCAGCGCCAGACATTGAGGCGGTGGCACACCGCGTGGTGCACGGCGGTGGTGTGTTCACGGCGTCGGTGCTGGTCACGGATGAAGTGCTGGACAAGCTCGCCAGCTTCAATTCGCTGGCACCGCTGCACCAGCCGCACAACCTCGAAGGCATTCGCCAGTTCCGAGCCGCGTTTCCGCAGCTGCCGCAGATTGCCTGCTTTGATACGGCCTTCCACGCCACCATGCCGGAGGTGGACTATGCCTTTGCCCTGCCCAAGGCGCTGCAGGACCAGGGGGTGCGCCGCTATGGTTTTCATGGCCTGTCCTACCAGTACATCATGTCCGTGCTGCAGGAGCACACCATCCGCGGTCGTGGCCGCGTGGTGATGGCCCACCTGGGCAATGGCGCCAGCCTGTGCGCAGCGCTGGCTGGCAACAGCGTGGCGACCACCATGGGTTTCTCTGCCCTCGATGGTCTGATGATGGGCACGCGCAGCGGTGCACTCGATGCCGGTGTGCTGCTGTACCTGCTGGAGCAGGGCTGGACCCATGCGCAGATGGAAAAGCTCCTGTACAAGCAAAGTGGTCTGCTGGGCGTGTCTGGCATTTCTGCCGACATGCGCAAGCTGCGTGCCGATGGCAGCGAAAACGCGCAGCGCGCGATTGACCAGTTCACGCACCGCGTGATCCGCGAGACCGGGGCGCTGGTGGCCTGTCTGGGCGGGCTGGATGCACTGGCCTTCAGCGGCGGCATTGGCGAAAACGATGCGGTGCTGCGCGAGCATGTGTGCGAGCGGCTGCGCTGGCTGGGGATTCGCATCGATGCGCAGCGCAATCTGGAAGCCACGGGCAAGGAGGCCTATGCCGTGCACGCGCCTGACAGTTCCGTGGAAATCTGGGTGATTCCTACCGACGAAGGTCGTGTGGCCGCACGTGAAGCGGCAGCCTTGCTCCAGGCGCAGCGCTCCGTGCAGGCGGCCCAGGCTGCCTGAGCCAGCGTTGCCGGAAGGCTAGGGCGTGTTCACGTAAACATTGGGTTCGCGCAGCCACGACAAGGCCGTCAATGCGCGACGCACGGTGCAGCGCGGGTGTGCACCCGCGCCAGGCGGGCAACACTGCAGGGGCGGCCTTGTCGTGGCTGCCCCTGATATTGAAATCACCAATGGGGTTGAAGGCTTGGGGCGGTCTGCGTTGTTGCGGCGGCTGGCAAGGCGCTCGGCA
>JAEZZU010000348.1 GCA_023418355.1 Pseudomonadota bacterium
CCCAGCAAAACTGGGTAGTGGGAAAGTCTTGGAAACCACGTCAAACTCAGTACAAACAACTGAGCAAGTATCCACAACAAATCAAAGAAAAATGCCGTTCACTTGGCTTAAGTGAACGGCATTAGCGCTACAGCGGCCTCTTGCTCGGGAGACGCCGCTACTGACTTGCTGACTTGTTGCTCTGCTTAACGTCATTGTGGTTAGCAGCTATCGGGAGACTGTCGTGCTGCTGTCGTGGTGAGGTAAGGTTTCATTACAGAAACTTCACCCGTCACCAATAGATGGAGAGTGAAATATGGCATCCACCCAGCAGTCGGCTATTCATCGCAACCTTACTCCCCAAGAGCTTGCGGTACTGCTAAAGCTCTATCGTGAGTTGCGCAAATGGTCACAAGAGCAGCTTGCAGAAATCGCTGGACTTAGCACGCGTACAGTGCAGCGAGTTGAAGAAGGGCTTCCTGCATCTACTGACACACGCAGGGCTTTAGCTCGGGCCTTTGATATCGAGGACATCGATGTTTTTAATAAGGCTTACACGATACCGACTGCTGAGCAAATTGCAGAGGAAAAAGCACGATTTGAGAAGGAGCGTCTGACATTGAAGGGGCAGTGCATTTCTTCTGGTAAACAGCTTGGCAGATTTGTGGAGTCCGCTTCTGCGAGTATGTTTACTGAGGCTGTTGAGATGGTTTCGCCCGCAGATGAGATATATGCGCGCCTAACCGACTACTGTTGCGAATATGCAGATTGTGCAGAGCTGTATTCCTCAACTGACAGACTAGCTGTCTACGAAGACTTCGATGGAATGCTCGAAGAGCTCAAAAAGTCTGGCATTACTCTCGTTGCTGCAGTACGGGATTCTGAGCTGAAAGTACGTGGCTCTGATGCAGTAGTCGGGCGCGGAATCCTCTACGTTGTAGCATTCCAAAGCGGGACAGAGATTGAAGAGATTGAAGAGCTTGCAGTGCCTCGAGCTCTTCAAGGTGGTTTCATATAGGTAGTTTTTTAAGCACTTCGTGAAAGTGCAAGCGCCATAGCAAAGCACCTTCAAGTGCGAGCTTTGTACTTTGCAAGTTCATCGGGTGGGGGGGCTGTAAAAATTGGAGCGTGGCCAATTTGGGTAGGTGCTTGCAAGTGTGCCCAGATAGCACTTTCTGAAAGTAAGTTGGTAAACAAGCGTCCAGGAAACGAGCTTCGGTACAGTGCCGCAGTACTGGGACACATCCATTCAAGATAGGCTTTGTTGCACAACTCTTTTTGAGACCGAACCTCCCCCAGCCCCAGACGTAGTTATGCCACGACCATCGTCTGGGGCGTACCCAGCTCGGTAAATCGATTGAGGATGGATGCACGAACATTGAGCTCTGCGACTTGACGCTCAAACGTCCTGGCCATCACTTTTTCGCCCAGTCGTTTAAAGCAGTTCATCTTCGTTTCCACCAGTGATCGTCGGTGGTAGCCACTCCAGCGTTTCCAGGTGGATCGGCCCAAGCGCTTGCATGCTTTGACGGCCTCATTGCGATGTGCAAATGCCAACCCTTTGCGCAGTCTCGCCCCTTTGCGAGGAGGAATGATGGGTACAACTCCTCGCTGGTGGCACGCCTCATGTACATCCTGTGTGTCATAGGCTCCATCACCGGTGAAGCTCACAATCTTCTCGTGCCCTGGGACTTGACCCAGTAGTTCGCTTGCCACTGGTGAGTCACCCACTTCGTTAGTGGTCACGACGATGGCTCGAATCTGCAGCGTCTGTGCGTCTATACCCAGATGCACCTTGCGCCACTGGCGACGGCGCTCAGCGCCATGTTTCTTGGTTTTCCACTCACCTTCGCCCAGGAACTTGATGCCCGTAGAGTCGGCGAGTAAATGCAGGCCACTGCGGCTTGGACGGTAGTGCACCTGAACCTGCAAATCCTTCTGCCTTCGGCATAGCGTGCTGTAGTCGGGTGCCGCCCACGGCAAACCCGCCAAACGCAACAGCGATTGAACCAAGCCCAAGGTCTGACGCAAGGGCAAATTGAACAGGCATTTAACGGTCAGGCAAAACTGGATGGCTGCATCTGAGAAGGTTTTGCTCCGTCCTGGCTTTGTGCTGGGAGTTGCGTACCATTGCATGTCTTGGTTCAACCAGATGGTCAAGTCACCTCGGGCCTTCAATGCTGCGTTGTACGCTTTCCAGTTTGTGGTGCGGTAGCGCCGCTTGCCCCAGTTCGATTCACTCATTCGATGAGGCTACCGCAGTTGAGTGCTCGAATTGTGCAACAAAGCCCCCCCAAACTGTTAGCCTAAAGAGCTGATGTTCCGTCTCCAGTTCAACCCGTTACTGTGACAGCCTGAACAGTTCGGCTGCCAAACGTGGACCGTTGAAACCACGCACGAGGAGTGCTCTGAAATTCGAAGAATCTCTATTTTGGCCACGTCAAAATCAAAGTCTAGGTCAGAAAGGTTCTTCCTCTGTAGATGTCGTCTCGACGTGAGGTGTCACAACGGTTGGCAGGCCTTTCGGGAGCAGACCGAACTTGTCTAAGGCTTTGCGAAGATAGCCGTTGCCCAGCTTTTCCAGAAGGTAGGAGGTTTCATGCATCTCCTTGGCGAATACGTTTGCATTCGCCGCAAACTCGTGGGGAGCGATTAAGCCCTTCGCGACGTTGACCAGCGCTAGGTACTCACCGATTTGATTTCTCGCTAAGCCCTCAAACAAGCTCTTCGCCTTTTGTCTTTTTGGGTCGGACGTTTTGTCGGTAAGTGCGTCGAAGAGCTCAGCCCCACTCAGGATTTTTTTGGTGGGGCGCCGATGGTCAGCCAAGAGTTCTTCATCGAGGTCCAATAGCTCCCAGAACTGCTCCATCGACAAGTGGTGAAGTTCGAATGGAACCCTCTTTACATCTTCATGTAGCAAGCGCACCTTGGGAGATAAAGAGCGGGCCTCTGCTTTAGGTCTATTTTCGACTGTTAAAAGTATTTCAAAACGCTTCCTAAGTTCATCAAGCCCCAGCCGTTCTGCTGTACCCATGTAGTCGTCAATGTGGTTGTATATGCCGTAGGTTGGAGCGAGCACCATCAGCCCCCGCTTAAATCGCCGGAAACACAACTCACCGAGCATTGAGAATTTGGGCTCGTCGCTATCACGGTCACAAGGAACGTAGTCAAACTCATTGAGTCGGCGCAATCGCTCCACCGGACCATCAACGCATGCGTTTTGGTCGGCAAGCTGACTCACTTCGTCAACCTCTAGGACCGCATAACCGAAAGCGGGGTGATGCGGGAATCGTTCTACTACTATCCTTTTGGGAGAGACGATGTAGTCTGCACTACCGCTGCCAATTTGCAGCGAAAGCATTGTTCCACCCTCGCAAAGACTGGCTCCTGTAATGTGTTCCCCTCCACCTTCCGGATAGAAGAAATGATTCATCCCGTGGTAGCGAGAAAGAAGTCTGACTACACCGAGGACTGAAGCAGGGTCTCGCCACTCGGCTCGAGATACGGCAGACCCTGTCATCGCTTCGAGCGATGCGAACTCCCATTGCAATTGATTGGCTTTTGCCGAGTCGTTCTGGAGAGCTGTGACTTCACGTAGCCTAGCTGCGAACTCCAAGGCAGTCGGACGTGCCGACGGTGAAGAGGCTGTTGCATCTTCTAGCAAGGCCTCCAACGGTTCGAGAACAACCTCTTTGGCTCTCGGATTGAAGCGCAGTCCTTCGTTACCTTTCGGACGGTACTGACCAGGGAATGCAAACTTATTTGCAACAAGCAAGGCCCAAAAAGTTTTGGCCAAACTATAGACATCGGCTAAGAACGAGTCAGCATCGCTCGAATTGGCTTCCATCTCTGGGGCCATGAAGCTTGCGGGTCCCATTGGCTCGTCTTCCTTCGTGATGCTCGCGCGTTCTGGGAAGGCGGCAATACCAAAATCACCAAAGCGGTAGCCACCGTCGAAGTGGAACAGGTTCTCGGGCTTGATATCGCGATGAGCCACACCGGCACGATGAAGTTCGACGAGGCCGTCTGCAAGTTCAACAAAGGCGGGAAACATTTCTCGCCACGTCAGGCTCTGGAGCACACTTTTGACAGTTTTAGCTTCAGGCATGACATACCAAGAAATCTCGCCTTGCTCCGTATTTGAGAGTTGATGCTCGAGAATGGGGACCACGCGCGGAGAATCTTTTAGACGGGTCGTTACAACCTTCACTTCATCCAGAAAACGCAGCCATCGATGTCTTTCGCTGTTTAAGAAGAACTTAATTGCTACTTTGCCGTGAATGCTGTGCACGGCACGGTAGACGTCGCCGTTACCACCTGCGCCTAGCTTCTGCTTGAGTTTGGCCTGCGGGCAAACTATAGCGAGGTCCTTCTTCGTCTTGTCTATCCGTGCCATCTGGATTTCCCCGGTTGAGAGTTTCTATTATGGAAGGCGCTGCTTGGTAATAGATGTGAAGCAAGCTGTGGAAAGAGGAGACATGTACAGCGCAGGGCGTTGCCGCAGACCTTATCTATGCATGACAGGAACAAGAGGACGCAGTAGTTTTGACTCAAAAAAAAGCCGCATGAAGCGGCTTTTTTTGAGATAGCTATTGAGGGGAGTGAGTTGATGGAAATCCCAGTAATTACTTACCAAAATCCCACTTATTCCATCCACCTACAAAAAAATCAGACGTCAATATTGCCCGCACGCAATGCGTTGGTCTCAATGAAGTCACGGCGTGGCTCCACCTCATCGCCCATCAGCATGGTGAACACGCGGTCGGCTTCGATGGCGTCGTTGATCTTCACCTGCAACAGGCTGCGCACATTGGGGTCCATGGTGGTTTCCCACAGCTGCTCGGGGTTCATTTCACCCAGACCCTTGTAGCGCTGGCGGGCTGTGGTGCGCTCGGCCTCGGCGATCAGCCAGCGCATGGCCTGGCGGAAGTCGCTGACCTTTTCGGTCTTGGCTTTTTCGCCTTCACCGCGTGTGACCTTGGCACCTTCGGCCAGCAGGCCGGCAAAGCTGTCAGCCTCGGCAGACAGGGCGGCGTAATCCTGGCTGCGCACAAAGTCTTGCGTGAGGATGGAGCTCTTGATGTTGCCGTGGTGGTGGCGGCTGATACGCAGGATGGGGTTCTCGGTGTGGGGATCGAGTTCCGCGGTCACGGCGGCAGGCACGCCCGTCGTGGTCAGTTCGCGCAGCTTGGCTTCCAGCACGGGGGCGCAGGCCTGGGCGTCTTCCAGCGTGTCGAGCTTGATCTTCACGCCATCGGCAATGGCGCGCAGGGCTTCGGTGTCCAGGAAGTGCGACAGGCGCTCGATGACCATTTCAGCGGCCAGGTGCATGTCGGCCAGCTTGGCCAGCTCTTCGCCCTCGATGGTGCGAGGCGCAGCGCCGCCGGTGGTGACGGAGGCGTTATTCAGCGCAATCTTGAGCAGGTACTTGTTCAGCGCAGGGCCATCCTTCAGATACAGCTCTTCCTTGCCGTTCTTGACCTTGTACAGAGGTGGCTGGGCGATGTAGATGTGGCCACGCTCGACCAGCTCAGGCATCTGGCGGTAGAAGAAGGTCAGCAGCAGGGTGCGGATGTGCGCACCGTCCACGTCCGCGTCGGTCATGATGATGATGCGGTGGTAGCGCAGCTTGTCGGGGTTGTAGTCGTCCGAGTTGCTCTTGCCCGATTCGGCCGTGGCCTTGCCAATACCGGTGCCCAAAGCGGTAATCAGGGTAATGATTTCCTGGCTGGACAGCAGTTTTTCGTAGCGGGCTTTTTCCACGTTCAGGATCTTGCCGCGCAGGGGCAAGATGGCCTGGAACTTGCGGTCGCGGCCCTGCTTGGCAGAGCCACCGGCGGAGTCACCCTCCACGATGTAGATTTCGCACAGCGCGGGGTCTTTTTCCTGGCAGTCGGCCAGCTTGCCGGGCAGGCCCATGCCGTCCAGCACGCCCTTGCGGCGGGTCATTTCA
>JAEZZU010000354.1 GCA_023418355.1 Pseudomonadota bacterium
CCCAGCAAAACTGGGTAGTGGGAAAGTCTTGGAAACCACGTCAAACTCAGTACAAACAACTGAGCAAGTATCCACAACAAATCAAAGAAAAATGCCGTTCACTTGGCTTAAGTGAACGGCATTACCCTCACCCCAGCCCTCTCCCGCAAGCGGGAGAGGGGGGAGAGGGGGCAGAGAAATGAAAAACGCTCCCAAGAAAATAGCTTTCCGCGCTTTCTACATCTGCGTTTAAGCCATATTTCATTCAGAAATCTTGCGACTGGAGCACCCCCATTCCCTTCTACCTGCGCCGAGGCGCGCAGCCTGTGGGGTGGCGTGTGCGCTGCAAGACGCACACGCTTCGTCAACATGCTCGCCGCAGCTGTTTGAGCGGAACGACGAAGGAGTGCAGCGAGTTTTGCGGCGCACCCCACAGGCGAGCACCGCAGGTTGCCCGAAGCGCAGTGCAGGGACGCAGGTAACAGGGTCGCCTTTGCTTTGCTTACTTTCCTTTGGCGAGACAAAGGAAAGTAAGTCGGCGGTCGGGCCGAGACCCGACGCCCTCCCTCACTACAAGCACACCGCACAAATCAAAAAAAGAAAAGCCCCTCTCCCAACCTCTCCCCAAAGGGACGAGGGGCAAATATCAAAGCCCCCATCCCAACCTTCCCCCAGCGGGGGAAGGAGAGACACCCCCTCACCCCAGCCCTCTCCCGCACGCGGGAGAGGGGGCAGATATGCGAAAACGCTTCCAAGAAAATAGCTTACAGCGCTTGCCACATCTGCGTTTAAGCCATATTTCACTCAGAAATCTTGCGACTGGTGCGCCCACATCCCCTTCTACCTGCGCCGAGGCGCGCAGCCTGTGGGGTGGCGTGTGCGCTGCAAGACGCACACGCTTCGTCAACTAACTCGCCGCAGCTGTTTGAGCGGAACAACGAAGGAGTGCAGCGAGTTTTGCGGCGCACCCCACAGGCAAGCACCGCAGGTTGCCCGAAGCGCAGCGCAGGGACGCAGGTAGCAGGGTCGCCTTTGCTTTGCTTACTTTCCTTTGGCGAGACAAAGGAAAGTAAGTCGGCTGTCGGGCCGAGACCCGACTCCCTCCCCCGCTACAAGCACACCGCACAAATCAAAAAAAGAAAAGCCCCTCTCCCAACCTTCCCCCAGCGGGGGAATGAGAGAAATACCCCCTCACCCCAGCCCTCTCCCGCAAGCAGGAGAGGGGGAAAATTCATAAAAAAATAGCTGCTAACGCCCGTCCCACAAGCGCTAGCAGCCATTTTGACCAATAACTTTTGAAAAGTTATTTACAGCACCCGAGCCCTCACACTCTTGCCCTTCACGCGTCCGTTATTGAGCTTGGCGCAGGCCTCGGCAGCGATGCGGCGATCGACCGCCACATAGGTCGAAAAGTCATTCACGCTGATCTTGCCGATCTGGTCCTTGGCATAGCCAAAGTCGGCGCACATGGCCCCCATCACATCACCGGCACGGATCTTTTCCTTGCGGCCGCCAATGATCTGGATGGTCATCATGGGGGGCAGCAGTGCACCGCCGGGGGCAGGGGTCAGCTCGCTCACCTCAAACCATTCGGAGGGGCGCTCCTGCAGCTGCTCGATCTTGGCCACATAGGGCATTTCGTCCATGGCAACCAGATTCAGCGCCAGGCCTTCGGCATCGCCACGGCCGGTGCGGCCAATGCGGTGGATGTGCACTTCGGAGTCGGGCGTCACGTCCACATTGATCACGCAGGCGAGGTTGGCAATGTCCAGACCACGTGCGGCCACGTCGGTGGCGACCAACACAGAGCAGCTGCGGTTGGCAAACTGCACCAGCACTTCGTCGCGCTCGCGCTGTTCGAGTTCGCCGAACAGGGCCAGCGCGCTGATGCCCTGCGCCTGCAGCTGCGTGACCACCTCACGACATTGCTGCTTGGTGTTGCAGAAAGCAATGGTCGATTCGGGGCGGAAGTGCGCCAGCATCTGCGCGACCACCTCGACCTTTTGCTTGGCGGGCACTTCGTACCAGCGCTGTTCAATCTTGGCTGTGCTGTGCTGGGCGGCGACCTGGATCATCTCGGGCTCGCGCATGAAGCGTTCGGCCAGCTTGGCGATGTCATCGGGGTAGGTAGCCGAGAACAGCAGGGTCTGACGCTGCTCGGGGCAGCGCTCGACGACAGTGGCGATGTCGGCGTAAAAGCCCATGTCCAGCATGCGATCGGCTTCGTCCAGCACCAGCGTCTGGATGTGTGCGATGTCGAGCACGCCACGGTCGATCAGGTCCATCACGCGGCCGGGCGTGCCGACCACGATGTGGGCGCCGTTTTCCAGGCTGGCAATCTGGTTGCGCGTGGGCACGCCGCCGTAGACGGTGACGACCTTGATGTTCTCCTGCGCACGGGCCAGACGGCGAATTTCAGTGGCCACCTGATCGGCCAGTTCGCGCGTGGGGCACAGCACCAGGCCCTGCACGGCAAACCAGCGCTGGTTCAGGCGCTCCAGCAGGGGCAGGCCAAAGGCGCAGGTCTTGCCGCTGCCAGTGCTGGCCTGGGCAATCAGGTCACGGCCGCGCAGCGTCAAAGGCAGGCTGGCAGCCTGAATGGGCGTCATCTGCTCGTAACCCAGCGCCTGAAGATTGCGCAAGGTCGTGGGGTGGAGCGTGAGTGAGGAGAACGCCGTATCAGCGGCTGCGCCCGTGGCGCTGGGGGAGGTAGTCATAGCCCCGCATTATCCGGGGCGGCGCTCAGCCTTGTGCCTGCTGGGCTATCTGGGTCTGTGCAGACCAAGTGCTGCGCCGCTGCTGCAGGCGCCACTGGCCCGGGGCTTCACCCTGCCACTGGCTGAAGGCACGGATAAAGCTTTTTTCATTGCGAAAGCCGCAGGCCAGCGCCACGCGCTTGAGGGGCATGTCCGTGCGCTGCAGCAGGTGCAGTGCGCGGTGGCGGCGCACGTCGTCCTTGAGCTGCTGCAAGCTGGTGCCCTGCTGCTGCAGCTGGCGGTGCAGGCTGCGCGGTGCGATGTGCAGCAGCTGCGCCAGGCTGCTTGCCGTGTGCGCGCATTGCGGGTGGGCAGCAAGCGCCTGGCGCACGCGCTGCACCAGTGGCTGGGCAGGCCGGTAGGGCTTGACCTGAATCGGCAGCGCGCGCTGCAGCATGGTGTTGAGCGCGGCTTCATCGCGCAGCACGGGCAGCTGCAGCCAGTGCGCGTCCAGCTCCAGCGTGGCAGCCGCTGCATCAAAGCGCACGGGTGCATCAAACAGCAGGGCGTAGACCTCGCTGTGGGGCGGCTGCGTAAACGGAAAACTGGCCCCGCGCAGGGCAATGTGCGCATCCACCAGCCAGCTGGCAAAGCCGTGCAGGTTGCGCAGCACGGAGACCATGCAGAACTCCTGCAGCGCACCCAGATCACGCTGCGGCTGCAGGCGGATGGTGGCCAGCGGCCCATCCACACGCAAAGTCAGCGTGATGTCTTCCGTCAGCAGCCCATGGTGGCGGCACCAGCGCGCCATGGCCAGCCCCAGCGATGGGCTGCTGATGCTGGCCCGCGCCAGCATGCCGTAGCTGCCCCATGGCAGACGGCGGCTGAACCAGCCCAGCCCTTCGTCATCCAGCTCGCGCATGGCGTGGGCACACAGCACCTCCATCTGCAAGGCGGTGATGCGTGCCTGGGCATCCTGCAACAGATCTGGCGCAATTTGTGCCGCCTGCAAGGCATGGTCTGCGGACATGCCCCGCTGTGCATAGGCCTGCACCACGGCTTGCACAAATGCCATGGGCGTATGTGCGGGGTGGGCCGCATCGGCAGACAAAACCAGCTGGGGCGTAGACATCTGGCAATTATTGCAACCTGCGTGACTGCTTCTGTATCGGGCCGCGCCCTAGGATGCAGAAAGAAAAAAGCGGTGCTTTCCTGCGAAAGCACCGCCCTTGCTGGTCGTCGTCAGACTTTTATGCCATTGCCATGCCTGAACGCCTTGTTTGCTGCTTTACCTGCTCAGCTGTTTTTGGCAGCGCGATAGGCCGCGGCTGCGCGTTTGGAAACGTTCAGGCGCTTGGTCAGCGAGACTTCGGACAGGTCCAGCTCGCTCACGGCAGCGCGCAGCACCTCGTCGTTGATGCGGTGGGCCTGCCGTTCGGCGTACAGCGTGTCACGCTCCACCTTCAGGCACTTCAGGCGCAGCTCCATCTCACGGATGTAGCGTTCGCGGCGCTCTTCCACGACTTCGTCGGTTTCTTCCACGCCCGCCTTGTTCAGGTTTTCTTCCAGCAGTTCAATGCGGCTGCGGTATTCCTGAATGATGCGCCCCACCACTTCCTGGTACTGCGCCACCCATTGCTCGTCGTGCGCCTGCTTGTCTTCCTCGCTGAGCGTGAGGCTGGCAATCGCTGCCTTGCAGGCGGTCAGACGGGCAGAACGCTCTTCCTGCTGCTGCTCCGTGTCTTCATGCTTGGGCATGAAGCGCAGGATCACAGGCAGGGCAATCGCACCCAGAATCAGGGTCAGCAGGATCACGCCGGTGGCCAGGAAGATCAGCATGTGGCGTGCAGGGAAGGCATCGCCCGAGGGCAGCACCATGGGAATGGACAGGGCACCGGCCAGCGTCACTGCACCACGAATACCGGCCATGGTGGTGGCCAGGTTCATCAGGTGGGAGGGCTTGTCCGTTATCTTGCCCTGGCTGTGGGCCTTGCGCAGCGAGCGCACCACGGCCACCGTGATCCAGGCCCAGCGCACAGCCAGCAGTGCCACGGTGATGACTACTACGTAGAGCAGCAGCTTCCACCAGTCAGGGCCTGCATCCATGAGGCTGTGGCCAATGATGGAAGGCAGCTGCAGACCCAGCAGCAGGAAGATGGCGCCGTTGAAGGCCGCTTCCATGATGCTCCAGATGCCTTCGGTCTGCATGCGCTCCGAGATGAAGTTGCCACGGCCCAGGTCCGCGAAATTCGTGGTGATACCGGCAGCAACAGCGGCCAGAATGCCGGAAACGCCGATCTTTTCACCCACGATGTAGGACGCAAAGGGCAGCAGCAGGAGCAGCAGCACCATCTGGGTGGCAGCTACGTCGCCCACGCGGCGGGTGACGATGTCACGCGCATGGCTGAAGCCCCAGCCCATGAGTGCGCCAAGGCCCAGACCGCCCACGGCCATCCAGGTGAAATCCTTGGCCACATCACTCCAGGAGAAGAGGCCTGTGAGGGTGGCAGCCACGGCGAACTTCAGCGCCACCAGACCCGATGCATCGTTCAGCAGCGACTCGCCTTCGAGCATGTGCATGGTCTTGTGCGGCATGCCCAGATTGCGCGTGATGGCCGACACGGCCACCGCGTCGGTGGGCGAGACCACGGCCGCCAGTGCAAAGGCCACGGTCAGCGGCATGCTGGGAATCATCCAGTGGATGAGGTAGCCCAGGCCCAGCACCGTGATGAACACCAGACCAAAGGCCAGCAGCAAAATGGGCTTGGCCATGGCGAAGAATTCGCGTTTGGGTATCCGCCAGCCGTCGGCAAACAACAGTGGTGGAATGAACAGAAGCAGGAACAGTTCTGGGTCAAACGCGATATGCAGACCCTTTTGCGGCCAGGCGATCAGGGCACCGATACCGATCTGAATCAAGGGAAGAGGAATCCCGCGTACGTAACGCGCGGCAATGCCGGTCACAGCCCCAAGCATCAGGACCAGCAAAACGATTTCAACGGTGTGCATGCTGCATTCTTCAGTAGCTTCTCGCGCGCGAGTTTCAGCCGTGTACAAAAACCACGGACCAGTCTCGGGATAAGTCCCGAACGGCAGGCATCATGCACCAAAAAACGCCCGATAAATCGCGGCCTGCCGACTATTCACAAGGAGACAACATGAGCATATTGCGCAGTCAACTCAACCCTCGTTCCGAGGAATTTCAGGCCAATAGCCGTGCAATGCAGGCGCTAGTGGAGGATTTGCATGCACGTTGTGCGCAAATCGCCCAGGGTGGCGGTGAAGCCGCCCGGGCCAAGCATGTGGCACGCGGCAAGCTGCTACCACGTGATCGCGTGCAGCAGCTGCTGGACCCGGGCACGCCGTTTCTGGAAATTGCGCCGCTGGCCGCGCTGAACATGTATGACAACGCCGCGCCCGGTGCCGGTCTGATTGCCGGCATTGGCCGTGTGGCTGGCGTGGACTGCATGGTGGTGTGCAATGACGCCACCGTCAAAGGCGGCACCTACTACCCCATGACGGTGAAAAAGCACCTGCGCGCCCAGGAGATTGCGCAGCAAAACCGCCTGCCATGCATTTACCTGGTGGACTCCGGCGGCGCCAACCTGCCCAACCAGGACGACGTCTTCCCCGACCGTGACCACTTTGGCCGCATCTTCTACAACCAGGCCAACATGAGTGCACAGGGCATTGCGCAGATTGCCGTGGTCATGGGCAGTTGCACAGCAGGCGGTGCCTATGTGCCTGCCATGAGTGATGAATCCATCATCGTGAAGAACCAGGGCACGATCTTTCTGGGCGGTCCGCCACTCGTCAAAGCTGCCACGGGCGAAGTGGTGAGTGCCGAGGATCTGGGCGGTGGCGATGTGCACACGCGCCTGTCCGGCGTGGCCGACCATCTGGCCGAGAACGACCTGCACGCGCTGGCGCTGGCCCGTACGGCCGTGAAGAATTTGAATAAAGACAAGCCTGCAGCGCCCGCAGATACAGCGCCAGCAGCTCCACTTTTTGATACACAGGAGCTATACGGCGTCATCCCCACCGACACCCGCAAGCCTTTTGACGTGCGCGAGATCATTGCCCGCATCGTCGACGGCAGCGAGTTTGACGAGTTCAAGGCCCGCTTTGGCAGCACGCTGGTCTGCGGCTTTGCGCGCATTGAAGGCATGCAGGTGGGCATCATTGCCAACAACGGCATCTTGTTCAGCGAATCGGCCGTCAAGGGCGCACACTTCATTGAACTGTGCTGCCAGCGCAAGGTACCGCTGGTGTTTCTGCAAAACATCACGGGCTTCATGGTGGGCCGCAAGTATGAAAACGAAGGCATTGCCCGCCACGGCGCCAAGCTGGTGACAGCGGTAGCCACTGCCAGCGTGCCCAAGTTCACCATCGTCATTGGCGGCAGCTTTGGCGCTGGCAACTATGGCATGTGCGGCCGCGCCTTCAGCCCACGTTTTCTGTGGATGTGGCCCAACGCACGCATCAGCGTGATGGGCGGTGAGCAGGCCGCCAGCGTACTGGCCACCGTCAAGCGCGATGGTATCGAGGCCAAGGGCGGCCAGTGGAGCACTGAGGAAGAAGAAGCCTTCAAGGCCCCGATCCGCCAGCAGTACGAAGTGCAGGGCCACCCCTACTACGCCAGTGCCCGCCTGTGGGATGACGGCGTGATCGACCCTGCCGACACCCGCCGCGTACTGGCCCTGGGCCTGGCGGCCAGCCGCAACGCACCGATTGAGGAAACCCGCTTTGGCGTGTTCCGCATGTAATGCAAGGAGGTCCTTCCATGTCTCGCCCTGTTACCCTGACCATGAATGCCGGCGTTGCCACCGTAACGCTGACGCAGCCTGAAATCCGCAACGCCTTCAGCGACGAGGTGATTGCCGAAATCACCGCCGCCTTTGAAACCGTGGCCCAGCACAGCGATGTGCGCGCCGTGGTGCTGGCCGCCGAAGGCCCGGCCTTTTGCGCCGGTGCCAATCTGAACTGGATGCGCCGCATGGCCGACTACAGCCGTGAAGAAAACCTGGCCGACGCCGGCAAGCTGGCGCAGATGCTGCACACCATCTACACCTGCCCCCAGCCCACGATTGCCCGCGTGCAAGGCGATGTCTATGCCGGCGGCATGGGGCTGGTGGCTGCCTGCGACATGGCCATCACCGTGAATACCGCCCACTTCTGCCTGAGCGAAGTCAAGATTGGCCTCATCCCCGCCACCATCGCACCCTATGTGCTCCGCGCCATGGGTCCGCGCGCCGCGCACCGCTACTTTCTGACGGCAGAGCGCTTTGACGCCGCCGAAGCCCTGCGTACAGGCTTGGTGCACCAGGTGGTGGCTGCCGATGCGCTGGATGATGCCGTGGACCAGCTGCTCAAGCACCTGCTGCAGGCTGGCCCGCACGCGGTACAGGCCTGCAAGAAGCTGGTGCTGGACACAGCCGAGCGCGAGATCAGCACCGCGCTGATCCGCGACACCGTGGAGCGCATTGCCGACATCCGTGCCAGCAGCGAAGGCAAGGAGGGCGTGCAGGCCTTTCTCGGCAAACGCAAGCCCAACTGGTTATCGTGAGCAGGTGTTGAACTGCCAAGCCCTTTCCGACCATGAACAGCATCTGGAACTCCATCATTGACTGGCTGCACAGCGTGGGCCTGCACCCCGACCCTGACACGGTCGAGCGAGCAGGCAGCGCTGTGGTGGACAGCGCCACCCATGCAGCGCAAGCCGTAGGGCAGGCCGCCAGCGGCATGGACATGGCCAGTCTGCTGGCCCTGGCGGCGGCACTGGGCTGGGCCAGCGGCTTTCGGCTGTACCTGGTGGTGTTCGTAGTCGGCGCGCTCGGTGCCTTGGGTGTGATCGACCTGCCCGGCGGTCTGCATGTGCTGGAGCACCCCGTCATGCTCATCGCCAGCGGTGGCCTGCTGTTCACGGAATTCTTTGCCGACAAGATTCCGGGCGTGGATTCGCTGTGGGACGTGTTCCAGAGCGTGCTGCGCATCCCCGCCGGTGCCGCGCTGGCCGCAGGCGTGTTTGGCGCAGACAACGCCACCATGGCCACGGTGGCAGCCCTCATGGGAGGCACGCTGGCTGCCACCAGCCAGGCTGCCAAGACCACGACGCGCGCCCTCATCAACACCAGCCCCGAGCCCTTCAGCAACGTGGGCGCCAGCCTGGCCGAAGACACCGCCGCCGTCGGTGCCGTCTGGCTGGCTCTGGCCAACCCTGCGGTGTTTGCCGTGGTACTGGTGCTGGCCGTGATTGCCATGTGGATCGTGACCTGGCTGCTGTGGCGTTTTCTCAAGGCAGCCATGCGCAAGCTCAGAGGCTGGATGGGCACTGGCACACCCGACACTGAATTACCAAAACCATAGCTGCTAACGCTTGCTACATAAGCGCTAGAGACCAAAAACACTACAAATGGAGACAAGGCATGTTGAGAAAAATTCTGATCACCAATCGCGGCGACCAGCCGCGTAGCGGCGCAGCGCCGAAGCCACTGGTGGCTGAGGCAAATTGCATGGCACGCGCAGTGTGCACAGGCGGTTTTGCCGCGGAGGTCGCCCATGTTTAAAAAGATCCTGATTGCCAATCGCGGCGAAATCGCCTGCCGGGTTGCAAGCACTGCACGGCGTCTGGGGATTCAAACGGTGGCGGTTTACTCCGACGCTGACGCACAGGCCAAGCATGTCGCCGCCTGCGATGAGGCCGTGCACATTGGCGGCAGCGCGCCCAAGGACAGCTATCTGCGCTGGGAACGCATCCTCGAAGCCGCCAAACAGACGGGGGCCGAAGCCATTCACCCCGGCTATGGCTTTCTGAGTGAAAACGAAGACTTTGCCAACGCCTGCGCACAAGCGGGCCTGGTGTTCATCGGCCCGCCTGCCAGCGCCATCCGCGCCATGGGGCTGAAGGCCGAATCCAAGCAGCTCATGGAAAAAGCCGGTGTGCCGCTCGTTCCCGGCTACCACGGCAGCGACCAGAACCCCGAACTGCTGCAGCGCGAGGCCGACCGCATTCGCTACCCCGTGCTGATCAAAGCCAGCGCGGGCGGTGGCGGCAAGGGCATGCGCCTGGTGGAAAAGCGCGAGGACTTTGCCGCTGCGCTCGCCAGCTGCCAGCGCGAGGCCATCAACAGCTTTGGCAATGACGCAGTGCTGATTGAAAAGTACGTGCTGCGCCCGCGCCATATCGAGATCCAGGTGTTTGGCGACACGCAGGGCAACGTGGTCTATCTGTTTGAGCGCGACTGCTCCGTGCAGCGCCGCCACCAGAAGGTGCTGGAAGAAGCACCCGCCCCCGGCATGACGCCCGCGCTGCGCGCCAAGATGGGCGAAGCCGCCGTGGCCGCCGCCAAGGCCGTGGGCTATGTGGGCGCGGGCACGGTGGAATTCATCGTCGAGCAACCCGGCGGCTACGACCAGCCCGAGGCCATGCAGTTTTACTTCATGGAAATGAACACCCGCCTGCAGGTGGAACACCCCGTGACCGAAGCCATCACCGGCGAAGACCTGGTCGAGTGGCAATTGCGCGTGGCGGCGGGCGAGCCGCTGCCCAAACAACAAAGCGAGCTAAAAATCATTGGCCACGCCATCGAGGCACGTATCTGCGCCGAAAACCCGGACAACAGCTTCCTGCCGGCTACCGGCACACTGCAGATTTACCGCAAGCCCGCATGCTCGAGCTTCACCACCAGCGAGGTGCGCGTGGACGATGGGGTGCGCGAGGGCGATGCCATCAGCCCCTTCTACGACAGCATGATCGCCAAGCTCATCGTGCGCGGCGACACGCGGGAACAAGCCTTGGCACGGCTGGACGCAGCGCTGGCGCAGACACAGATCGTGGGACTGGCGACCAATGTGCAGTTCCTGCGCCATGTGGTTAAAAGCAGTGCCTTCGCCAATGCCCAACTGGATACCGCGCTGATCGAGCGCG
>JAEZZU010000362.1 GCA_023418355.1 Pseudomonadota bacterium
CCATGTAGTATCTTTGTGCATGCAGCGGTGCTTTCTTGCATGTTGATTGGTCGCACAACCATCATGCTTGAAATGTCACCGCTGTTTCTGTTTGAGGGGCAACTACCCCGACATTCCGTGATGAACCCAATTATTTGGTGAGTAAGGCTGTCTGCAGCTGCGCCAGCACCGCCAGATCACGGCCGGCAACGCGCTGCACCTTGGCTGCCAGTGCCGGTGGCAGGTCCGGCTGCTTGGCCAGCGCCTGCCAGGCCTGCTGCAAGCCCTGAGGAACAGCGCCCTCTGCGCGCTGCAGCTGCCATTTGGACAGGCGCCGCAACGCCAGTTCTGCACGCCGCAAAGTGCGGACCGATGCCTGCACGCCTTGCGCGCTGCGCCACTGCTGGACCTGCTCCACCACCGACTGCGTGCTGCGCAGCGCCATGCCATAGCTGGGCAGCTGCGGGCGGCTGCTCCACTGCGTCTTGTCAGCCCAGCGCATCAGGCGCAGCACGCGGTGGTGCAGCTGTGCGCGCCATTGCGCATCGGGCTGGCCGCCCTGCAGCGCCTGCACAGCCGCCGCAGGCAGCTGCTGCCACATCATGCACAGCAGGTGGCGCATGCGCACCACGGCTTGTGTGGGGTAGACCAGCCGGTAAATGCCCCAGGCCAGCGCCGGGCCGGCCACAATGGCCAGCGCCAGACTCAGGTGGGCCTGCGCGTCCAGCATGTCTGGAAAGCGTGGGGCCAGCAAAATGAACATCACCATATTGATGTCCATGGCACCTACGGCCGTGCGGCGGTGGGCAAACAGCAGGCCGCCGAGCAGCGCGAAGGGCAGCGTCATCCAGACCATCTGCCAGGCGGAAGACGCCATGGGCCACAGACACAGCTGGCAGATCAGCGCCAGCGCCGCGCCAATGGTCTGGCCGCGCAGCACAAACAGCATGGTGCGGCTGGGGCTTTCAAACGAAGAGAACACCAGCAGCATCACCGACAGACCCAGCAGACAGAAAGCCATGACGCTGGAGCCCGTCCATGCCCAGGCCGCGCCCACCAGCAGCATGGTGCCGCCCGTGCGCACACCGGCCTGTCGTGCGCCGATCCAGTCACGGTGCAAGGGGGTTGCAGGAATGCTCACGCTGCTGCCAGCGCCTACCTCCTGCTGCCCCAGATCATGCTGCTCGGCATGCAGGCCCGCCTGCACGGCCTGCAGCAGCGCCGCCACCTGCTCCAGCACCTGGTTGCCCGCCGGGTCAGCCGCTACCTGGCGCTGCACCTGCTCCCATGCCTGCTGCACGGCGCGGTACAGCTGGGCTTCGTCCGTGCCCGGTGCGCTTTGCAGCTGCTGCACCACGCTGTGCAGTGCAGGCAAGAGCTGCGCCGCTGCATCCGGCGTGCACAGGGTTTTGCTCGACCGTCCCTGCGCCAGCCATTCCAGCTGGTAGAGCAATTCCATGGCCTGGCTTTGCTGCCAGTGGATGGCCTGTGCCGTACGGCGTGCACGGGCCGAGCCTTCAGGGTACAGATCCAGCAGTTCGTCCACCTCGGCCAGACGGCTGAGCAGCGCGGCGCTCTCTCCCCCTGCCGCGCGTGGCTGCCCCTGCATCTGCGCCATGGCGGCCTGCAGCACCTGGGCCAGGGCCTGGCGGCTCTGGCCAATCAGCACCATGGCCTTGCGCCGTGGCGCAAAGCACCAGGACACACACAGCGCCGCCGCCACACCGGTCACCACGGTCAGCATACGGTCCCAGGCCAGATCGGTAATGCTGGCTGCCGGGCCGTGGTGCAGCAGCACCACCATGGCGGCTGAGTAACCGGCCAGCATCCAGCCATAGACCATGTAGCCGCGCTGTGCATTGCCCCAGAAAGCGCACAGGCCGCCCCAGACGGCCAGACCAAGCGCCAGCAGCCACAGGTTATCCTGCGCCAGCAGCACCAGGGCCACGGCATAGATCACGCCCAGCAGCGAGCCCGCAAAGCGGTAGATGCCGCGCGAGAGCAAATGCTCACGCAGCGGCTGGCTCGATGCCCAGGCCGACATGGCCGCCCAGTTGGGATGCTCCAGCCCCATGGCCGTAGCCACCACCAGCGCCACAAAGGCCGCAAGCGCTGTGCGCAGGGCAAACACCAGCACGGGCGTGTTAAAGCCTGCGCGCTGCGCCCACTGCTGCCAGGCGGGCTGGGGGGCAGAAGAAGCCGTGCTACTCATGCTGCTGCTCCTTCCGCCGCGCGGTCCTGCTGCTGCAAGGCACACAGGCGCTCATGCAGCTGCATCATGCCGGCATACAGCTGTTCAATGACGGCAGCATCCATGCCTTCGAGCAACTGGCTTTCCGCCTGCTGCAGCTTGGCGCGCACATCGGCCACCATCAAATGGCCCTGCTCGGTCAGCAGCAGCTGCTTGTTGCGGCGGTCTGCCGCATCCTGCTGGCGCTGCAGCAGGCCGCGCTGCTCCAGCACATCCACCACCCGCACCAGGCTGGAACTGTCCAGCCCCACGCGCTGAGCCAGCTGCTTGAGGTTCAGGGGCTGGGCGGCGGCATGGAGGTGAAACAGCGGTGCCCAGGTGGCATCGGTCAGGCCCAGCTGGCGCAGCCGTACCTCCAGCACGCTGCGCCAGCTGCGGCTCACGCCCATGAGCAAATGGCCAAAAAACGGCGGTTGCCCGGCCATCAAAAAGGGCTGCCCTGTGGCAGCCCGTGTATGCATGACAGAAGAAGACATGGGTTCAGATCAAATGCTCAAAAATAATTTGAATTGCAAACTATTTTAGTCGCTAAGCATTCAAGCTGCCTGCACGCCCTGTCATTCCCCTTCAAAAGATAGCGGCTTGCGCTGATCCATACAGCGTTTTGAGGCGATTTATCTCTCAAACCCGCATTTATCCTGCGCAAGGCGCTATCAGTTTTCTACATCCACCGCAGCGCCTGTGGCATAGAAATGGCCGCCCGCCACATAGTGCAGGGTGCGCAGTGCCTCCGGGGCTTGCTCAAACTTCCAGTGCCCGTCTTCAAACACGCGGTCATCGGCCCAGGCGGCTTTCACTTCACCGATGAACAGGTCATAGGCCTGCTGGTTGTGCGGCTCCGGAATCAGGCGGCATTCCAGCCACGCCGCACAGCCCGCCACCAGCGGCGTGCCATGCAGGGGCGAGGCAAACAGCGGCACGGCATGCTGCTGCAGCTTGTCGGGCATCTGGTGGGCAGACGTGCTGCCCAGCGCCACCGTAAGCGCGGCCTGCGGCACCGTCGGCAGCTGCAGCGCAAAGCGGCCGGACTGCTCGATCAGCCCGCGCGTGAAGGCGGCCTTGTCGATGACCACCGTGACCTTGGGCGGGTGGAAGTCCAGCGCACAGGCCCAGGCAGCGGCCATCACATTGGCCCGCCCGGCATGCTGTGCGGAGACCAGCACCGTGGGGCCGTGGTTGAGCAGGCGGTAGCACTTGTCCAGTGCCACGGGCGCAAAGTGCTCCGGCAGGGAAGCAGAGAAATCAGAACTTGGCATGGCTGCCATTGTGGCGCGGCGCAGCCATGGCCTGCGATGTCAGGGCTTGCGGTGCTGCTGCTCGGCATCCACCGCCTGCTGCACCTCGCGGTAGAACTGCTCGCGCGCTTTCATGGCAGCCGGGTCACGTGCACCGCCCGCCCAGTTGGCATTGGTGACAATCACCAGCTGACGCTTCGGGTCGATAAAAATGCCCTGCCCGAAAATGCCGCGCGCGGCGTAGCTGCCATCGTCATAGGTCCACCACTGGTAGCCGTAGCCACGCCCGGGCTGGCCAATGTCGGCCTGCCGAGTGGTGGCGGCCTCCCACCAGCCCTCGGGCACGATGCTTTCGCCATCCACCTTGCCGCCATTCAGAATGAACAGCCCCATGCGCGCATAGTCGCGCGGTGAGGCCTGGATGCAGCAGCCACCAATTTCCTGCCCGGTCTTGCTCACCAGCCAGGTGGCGTCGTGCTCCATGCCAGCGGGTTGCCAGACTTTCTCTGCCAGATAGCTGGCCAGTGGCTTGCCCGTGGCCTGCTGCACCAGCGTGCCGACCAGATTGGTCTCCCCCGTGCTGTAGAGCCAGCGTGTGCCGGGTGGCGCAGCGCGTGGCAGCTGGCGCATATAGCTGACCAGTGCTTCCTGCCCCGCTTCGGGCTTGTGGTTGTTAAAGCGCGCCACGTCAGACTGCGGGTCGGCATAGTCCTCGTTCCACTGCACGCCCGAGGTCATGGTCAGCAGCTGGCGCACGCTCACGTCGTCATAGGCCGAGCCCTTGAGGTCCGGAATGTAATCACTGACCTTGTCATCCAGACTGCGGATATAGCCATCCTTGAGCGCCGCGCCGACCAGCGTCGAAGTAAAGGACTTGGCCACCGAAAAACTGGTCCAGCGGCCCGCATCATCAAAGTCCAGCCCGTAACGCTCCAGCCGCAGCTTGCCATCCTGCACGATCAGCAGCGCGGCACTGCGCTGCCCCGCCATGAAGGCATCGATATCCGTGGACAGCTGCAACGGCTCCCCGGGTGGCAGCGGTGATGGCGTGCCACTGGCGGGCACCACATTCGAGCGCGCCAGCAGCGGAATGCGGTCCAGCGCACGGAAGGCCGCATCACGCTGCGGCTCGGACCAGAACAGCAGATCGCGATTCGTCGGCAAGGTGGCCAGCAGGCCCCGTGTTTCCTTGTCCAGACTGAACCAGCCACCCACGGCGGCAGCGCCTGCCACCACCAAAGCGCCCAGCGCCACTTTTTTCCAATTCACTTGTGTCTCCTGTCTGCGCCTGTACCGGCGGTTGCTGGATTGTGCAGTGTGGCTGGTCCAAGGGCATGGGGCCTATCCTCTACCCGGCCTGCGGCCCCTGCCGCCACAATGTGGGCCTTTCTGTCATTTGCGCTTCACCCATGCAGCATGCCTTGCCTCTGGCCGACCCGGCCGCCGACCACTTCGCCACCTTGCCCAATGGCTTGCAGCTGTGCTATCGCAGCTATGGCCAGCCCGGACAGCCCACCATCGTGCTGATTGCGGGCCTTGGGCTGCAGCTGGTGTCCTGGCCCATGGGGCTGATTGACGGGCTGGTGGAGGCCGGGCTGCGCGTACTCATTCTGGACAATCGCGACATGGGGCGGTCCAGCTACCTGCCGCAGGACCCGCCACCACGCTGGCGCCTGCTGCTGCGCAGCGTGCCGCCGGGGCACTACCAGATTCGCGACATGGCAGACGATGTGGCCCAGCTGCTGGATGTGCTGGGCATTGCGCAGGCCCATGTGCTGGGCATGTCCATGGGCGGCATGATTGCGCAGAACCTGGCCGCCCAGCACCCGAGCAAGGTGCTTTCACTGACCTCGATTTTTTCGACTACCGGCAATCTGCGCGTCGGGCAGGCGGCAGGTTCCACCGTGCTGCGCATGCTTTTCAGCCGTCCCGCACAGACGCTGGAAGCCGCACAGGACAAATACGTGCGCATCATGCGCCACATTGGCAACCGCCATGTGCCTGGTATCGAGGATGCCTGGCGGCACTACATGGCCCAGGCCTGGCAGCGCACCACGCCCGAGCAGGCGGCCATGGGCTATGAACGCCAGGTGACAGCGATTGTGGCTGCCGGGGACCGCTCCGCCCTGCTCCACCGCGTTGAAGCGCCTACGCTGGTCATCCATGGCGACCATGACCTGATCGTCCACCCCAGCGGCGGCGCAGCCACGGCTCGTGCCATTGGCGGGGCGCATCTGCACATCATTCGCGGCATGCGCCACCAGCTGGATGCCCAGATCAGCCCCACGCTGCTGGAGCTGATCGTGCCGCACCTGCGCAGTGCACAGGCGGGTTCAGCGCATTCTGCGGCGTAACCAGGCGCTGGCCTGGTCCACCGCTATCGACAGCAGCAGCATGGCGATGATGACCGTGCTGGCCTCGGCGTAGTGAAACAGCGAGAGCTTGAAGTACAGCAGCTGCCCCAGCCCACCCGCACCCACAAAGCCCAGAATGGCAGCCATGCGGATATTCATCTCCCAGCGGTACAGCGTATAGGCCACAAGTTGCGGCGCAGCGCCCGGCAAGGTGCCGTACAGAAACGCCATGGCACGGCTGCTGCCCGTGCGGCGCAAGGCATCGGCGGGCTGGCTGGGTGCGTTTTCCAGCGCCTCGGCATACAGCCGCCCCAGCACGCCTGCCGTGTGCAAGGCCAAGGCCAGCGCCCCCGCAAATGGCCCCAGGCCCACGGCCAGCGCGGTGATGGTGGCCCAGACCAGCTCCGGCACGGAGCGCAGCAGGTTCAGCAGCACATTCCACGGCGCGCGAAATTTGGGCAGCGCCAGCAGCATGCCTGCCACGGCAGCCAGCAAGGTGCCGACCACCGAGATCGCCAGCGTCTCCCAGATACCGACCAGCACTTCCCACAACCATTCGCGGCTGGTGTCGGGCGGGAAAAATCCGGAGACAAAGTCGCCCATGGCAGATGCTGCCTCGCCCGTAAACAGCGCGCCCAGGTCCATGTCCAGCAGCTGCCAGCTGGCAACCATGCCCGCTGCAATGGCCAGCAAGACCGCCACGCTGCGCACGCCAAAGGCCGAAGTGCGCGCAGCAGGCGGCACATCCAGACTGCGGCGCAGCCAGTTGGACAGCGCATCGGCCAGCAGCACCAGCACGACAAACACCAGCAGGATGGAGCAGGCCTCACCGCCATTGAGCATCTTCATGGCCTGGTCCATGAGCTGGCCCAGACCACCCGCGCCCACAAAGCCCATCACCACCGAGGCGCGAATCGCACATTCCCAGCGGTAGACGGTGTACGACACCAGCTCCTTGGACGCCAGCGGCAGCAGTCCATAGAGCAGCGCCAGCGCACGCGGGCTGCCGGTGCGCAGCAAGGCGCGGGCAGCAGCGCCGTCTTCGCTTTCCAGAATTTCGGCATAGACCTTGCCCAGCATGCCGCCGTAGGTCAGGCCCAGCGCCAGCACGCCAGCGGCTGGCCCCAGGCCAAACACGCGCACAAAGACCAGTGCCCAGACCAGCTCGGGAATGCCACGCAGCACGGTCATCACCGCACGCGCCACGGAGTTCTGGCTGGCGCGCTCCCGCACGGCGCTGGTCGCCCAGTACGACAGCGGCACGGCCAGCACAAAGGCCAGCAGCATCCCCATGGTGGCAATGGCCAGCGTCTCCAGCGTGGCCTGCCACAGATAGCCTGCAAACTCGGCACTGGTGTCGGGCGGCAGGAAATTGGCAAGAAAGCCGCCAATCACATGCAGGTTGTCCGCATCGAACAAGGCCGAAACACTGACGCCCGCGCCGTCGAACAGCGGCCACAGCACCACCACTGCCACCACCGCGCCCCACAGGCGCGAACGCGCGGCCGGGTCACGCAACACCACAGCATCCTTGGCGTTTTGCATCATCGGCACCCATGAATAGGCAAGGCAGGTTCTGCGCCCTGCGTTGGGCCCGCTGCGCCCTCATCCGTCTGCGCGGCATACAGTGCCTGCAGCTGCTCGGGGGTGACCTGTGCGGCGGGCAGATCAAATGCAATGCGCCCCTCGCGAATGCCCACAATGCGCGCAAAGCAGCGCAACGCCAGCTCCACCGTGTGCAAGCTGGCCACCAGCGTGGCATTGCGCGCCTTGGCTTCGTACACCAGCAGTTCAATGGTGTCCAGCGCCAAAGTGGGGTCGAGGGCGGAAACCGGCTCGTCCGCCAGAATCAATTGCGCTTCCTGGTACAGCACGCGTGCAATGCCCACGCGCTGCAGCTGCCCGCCGGAGAGCTGGTCGCAGCGCGCAAACAGTTTGTCGGCCAGATGCACGCGTGCCAGCGCAGCCTGTGCGCCGGGCATGTCCTGCGGATGGATGAGGGACAGCAGCGACTTGTACATGGGCCACTGCCCCAGCTTGCCCGCCAGTACCGCCGTGACCACGCGCTGGCGCGGTGGGATGGGTGCAGCCTGGTGCACCGTGCCAATGCGCGCACGCAGCTGGCGCAGGGCAGATTTGGAATCAAAAGTAACCGGCTGACCCAGCACTTCGATCTGCCCCACGGTGGGTGGCAGTGCCGTGCCAATGGTGCTCAGCAATGTGGTCTTGCCCGCACCGGAGGGACCAATCAGCGCAATGCTCTCGCCCTGCGCGGCACGCAGCGTGATGTCGGCCAGCGCCACATGGCCGTTGGCATGGGTCAGGCCCAGGCCTTGCAAAGAAAAGCTCATACAGTGACTCCGCAAAATATAGCTGCCAGCGCTTGCTACATCAGCGTTAGATGCCAATTTGGCTTGAAATCAAAAACACCACTGCACAACGCCACAAGCCAGCGCAAAGGCTGGCTTGTCAGTCGCGCAAAAACAGCAATTACTTCAGCAAGCCAGCGGATCGGGCTGCTTCTTCGGTGCTGTCGTAGTTTTCTGGCTTGGTGGGGATGAACTTGGAGGCACGCTGCAAGTCCATGATTTCCTTGTGCTCGGGGTTGGCAGGGTCGAGCTTCAGGAAAGCTTCGGTGAGGTTCTTGGTGATTTCGGGATCCAGATCACCACGCACGGTCCAGTTGTAGTCGTAGTACTCAGGCGTGGTGTGGAATACGCGCACCTTGGAAGGATCGACCTTCTTGGACTCGACCAGCTTGTCCCACACGGAAGTGTTGAGCACGCCCGCATCGGCCTTGCCTGCGGCCACAAAGGCCACGGTGGCATCGTGCGCACCAGAGTAGGCCACCTTCTTGAAATCCTTCTCGGGGTTCAGGCCAGCCTTGAGGATGAAGTAGCGTGGCATCAGGCTGCCCGAAGTGGACGAAGGCGCGCCAAAGGCAAAGGTCTTGCCCTTCAAGTCTTCCAGCGTCTTGATATTGGGGTCTGCCGTGATAAAGCGCGAAGTGAACACGGCATCTTCCGCGCGCTGCACGATGGGGTTGGCGGTGCCCTTGGTGCGGATCTTGGCCTGCACGTAGGTAAAGCCCCCCAGCCAGGCCATGTCCAGCTTGCCGGTGGCCAGCGATTCCACCACGGCGGCATAGTCGCTCACGGGTGTGAACACGACCTTCATGCCGGTTTCCTTGGACAGGTATTCGCCCAGGGGCTTGAACTTGCGCTGCAGTTCGGTCGGCGCTTCGTCAGGGATGGCAGAGACGCGCAGCACTTTTTCAGCCGCGGAGGCAGAAAAAGCAGTCAGTGCAGAAGTTGCGGCAACGGCAAGCAGCGCCTGCTTGATCACCAAGCGGCGGGCAAAAGAAGTAGTCATGAATTTTCCGTTCTTGAATCCACCACCGAGACGGAGCACTCGGCAGCTTAATGAACAGCCCACACGGGGCATGGAATAAGGGCGGTACGACTGACCGCTGGCGGCGATTCTCACATGCACATCCCGGAACCAGCACGCCGCCTGGCTTTTAACCATGCTGTGCCTACCCCCATAGTCCATGACATGAATGCTATTAATTTGAAAGCTGCTAGGGCATATATATCCATCACTTCAAAGCTAAAAATATCGAAAACACACACAGATTCAGCGCTGCAAGCTATTTTTTTGAGAGTTCCAACCCTTGCTTGGTAACAAGCACGTGACTTTGGCCTACATCCCGCCACGGCTCGATGCCCTAATGTGACCCCATGCAGGTCACTGCGCCTGCATGGAGTGCAGAAAGGAGTCCGCCATGCTTGAACGTATTGCCCTCCCAAGCTTGATGCCAGATGCGCTGTACTACGCAAGCCCGCTGCTTTTGCTGGCAGGGCTGGTCGGACTGGCCATCTGCATCACCCTGTGGCTCACCCGCCAGCCAGACTGAGCGCCAGCCCTTCACGCTCTGCGTACACATGGCATACAGATTTACGCAGACAGCTTGCTGCGAATAAACCCTGCAGCACACACGCACGCCGCTACACTTCACACTGGCTTGCATGCCTGTGACAGCACAGGCATGCAAGCCTTTTGTCCCTTTGTAGCCTTGCACGCCCATGTCCACAGTCTTCAACTTCACCTTTGTTCCCTGGTTCCGGTCCGTGGCCCCCTATATCCACAAGTTCCGACACCAGACCTTTGTGGTGGGCATCACGGGTGAAGCCATTGCCGCAGGCAAGCTGCAAGGCATCGTGCAGGACCTGGCGCTGATCCAGGCCATGGGCGTGAAGATCGTGCTGGTGCATGGCTTCCGGCCGCAGGTCAACGAACAGCTGCGCCTCAAGGGCCATGAGCCCCAGTATTACAACGGCGTGCGCATCACCGACAGCGTGGCACTGGACTGCGCGCAGGAAGCCGCAGGCCAGCTGCGCTTTGAAATTGAAGCCGCCTTCAGCCAGGGTCTGCCCAACACCCCCATGGCCGGTGCGCGCGTGCGCGTGATCTCCGGCAACTTCCTGACGGCACGCCCTGTGGGCATCGTCAACGGCGTGGACTTCATGCACTCGGGCCTGGTGCGCAAGGTGGACGTGGAAGGCATTCGCCGCGCACTCGAGTCTGAAGCCATGGTGCTGATTTCTCCCTTTGGCTTTTCCCCCACCGGCGAAGCGTTCAACCTCGGCATGGAAGAAGTGGCCACCCGCGTGGCCTGTGAACTCAAGGCCGACAAGCTGATCTTCCTGACCGAAGTGCCTGGCGTGCGCGCCAGACCACACGACCCTGCCGCAGACGAAAACCCCATCAACACCGAATTGCCGCTGGCCCAGGCCCGCCGCATTCTGGCCGAGCTGCCGCCCCCACAGCTGCCCACGGACACGGGCTTTTACCTGCAGCACTGCGTGCGTGCCTGCGAGCATGGCGTGGAGCGCAGCCACATCCTGCCTTTTGCCATCGACGGCGCACTGCTGCTGGAAATCTATGTGCACGATGGCATCGGCACCATGGTCATTGACGAAAAGCTCGAAGAGCTGCGCGAAGCCACGATTGATGACGTGGGCGGCATCATCCAGCTGATCGAGCCTTTTGAGAATGACGGCACCCTGGTCAAGCGCGACCGCACCGAAATCGAGCGCGACATTGCCAGCTACACCGTGATCGAGCACGACGGCGTGATTTTCGGCTGTGCCGCCCTGCACCCTTACCTGGAAGCACAGACCGCTGAAATGGCGGCCGTGACCGTCTCACCCAAGTCGCAAGGCACAGGGGACGGGGAAACACTGCTCAAGCGCATCGAGCAGCGCGCCCGCGCCCTGGGCTGCAAGACCCTGTTCGTGCTGACCACCCGCACCATGCACTGGTTCATCAAGCGCGGCTTTCAGCCCGTCAGCCCCGACTGGCTGCCCGAAGCACGCAAGGCCAAATACAACTGGGACCGAAAGAGCCAGGTACTGGTCAAGCAGCTGTAAGCCTTCCCGCGACCAGCCAGCGTCTTGTGGATGCATACAACACATTTAGTGTGTCATCCACAAGACCACACTAGTGTCCTGTCCCGCTAATACGTGAGCAAAGTCGATGGAGCTTTTCGAGGATCGAATCTGCGGTGGCAGTCCATTTGAAGGGCTGGCAGTTGACGTTGTGCGCCGTAACGAAGTGATCGATGCG
>JAEZZU010000373.1 GCA_023418355.1 Pseudomonadota bacterium
CCACCATCACCGGCTTGCGCAGCAGCAGCGAAGGCAGCGCACAGCACAAGCCAATACCCCAGCCCAGTGCCCACATCCAGGAGCTGATCTGCGCGGCGCTGGCACCAAAGGCCTGTGCTGCCTGAAAGACCAGCGCCACCGAGCTGGTCACGCCGACCAGCATCGCCACAAAACCAGCGCTGAGTGCGGACAGGCTGAAGTCTTTGAAAAACTGCATAGCTGCACATTGTGCGGACCACAGCCAGTCAGCGCCACTGCAGAATTGGTCTGCATCTTCAGCGCCACAAAAAAGCGCGGGGCTTGCACCACGCGCTTCATTAAAAACAAGAGCTGCTTGCGCTGGTATTTATTGGATTTCAGATAGCTTTCTATTTGAAACGCAATGTTTATAAGCGCTAGCAGCTATATTTTTAAGAGTAAATGATTTACTCGTAGACCTCTGCCTCGGGGTTGGTGGCTTCCAGCTCGTAGCTGGCAGCCAGCATGGCCAGTCGTGCAATCACGCCGTACATGTAGAAGCGGTTGGGTGCGCTGGCACCGGGGTTCATGCCGGGCTGGGGCATGTGGTTGCTGTGCGCAAAGGCCAGAGGCACATAGCTGGAGCCGGGGGCGTTCAGATTCTCGTCCGTGCCGCGCTCGGGGTGCATGCGGTAGAAACCGCCGACCACATAGCGGTCCAGCGTATAGACCACGGGCTCCGCCACGGCGTCGTGCATGCGCTCGGAAGTCAGCACGCCTTCCTGGATGATGACGTCGTGCACCATCTGGCCGTCCTTGATGACGCTCATCTTGTTACGCGCCTTCTTGGTCAGCTCTTCCAGCTCCTTGGCGTCACGCACGGTCATCACGCCCATGCCGTAAGTGCCGTTGTCGGCCTTGACGATGGCAAAGGGCTTGTCCTTGATGCCGTATTCCTTGTACTTGCGGCGCACCTTGGTCAGCAGCGCATCGACCTGCGCGGCCAGATCGCCCATGCCTGCGGTGGAGCCTTCGGAGAAGTCCAGACCTTCGGCCTTGGCAAACAGGGGGTGGATCAGCCAGTGGTCAATGCCCAGCAGCTTGCCGAAGCGCTTGGCCACTTCTTCATAGCTCTGAAAGTGGCGGCTCTTGCGGCGCGTACACCAGCCTGCATGCACGGGAGGCAGCAGGTATTGCTCGTACAGCTCTTCCAGAATGCCGGGCACGCCAGCAGACAGGTCGTTGTTGAGCAGGATGGTGCAGGGGTCGAAGTGCTTCAGGCCGATGCGGCGCTTGGTGCGCAGCACGGGTTCAAGCAGCACGGTTTCGCCGTTGGGCAGCTTCAGTTCCGTGGGCTTTTTGATGTCTGGGCTGATCGAGCCCAGACGCGTGTTCAAGCCCGCCATCTTGAAGATGCGCTGCAGCTGGGCCAGATTGCTCAGGTACGAGGGGTTGCGGTTGTGGTTCTCCGGAATGATCAGGAGATTGCGCGCCTCAGGGCAGATTTTTTCAATGGCCGCCATGGTGGCCTGCACGGCCAGAGGAAGCATCTGGTCGGTCAGGTTGTTCCAGTTCCCAGGGAACAGGTTGGTATCCACAGGCGCCAGCTTGAAACCCGAGTTGCGAATGTCTACCGAGCTGTAAAAGGGCGGCGTGTGCTCCATCCACTCCAGACGGAACCAGCGCTCAATGGCTGGCATGGAGTCGATGATGCGCTGCTCTAGCTCATTGATCGGGCCAGTCAAAGCGGTGATGAGATGTGGAACCATTTATGTCCTCAAACGACGGTGGTTGTGTAATTGTAGGGAGTTGCAGCCGAATTAAGTACTTACCCTTATCCCTCGAATCATACGCATGCGCTAGCTCAGCGCCTCCAGAATGCCGGAGTAAGCAGAGCAATAAAGCTCAAAATCTCCAGTCGCCCCAGCAGCATGCCTAGCGTGCACACCCAGATTTGAAAGTCCGTGAGCACCGCATACGTGGAGGCTGGCCCCACGGCCCCAAGCCCCGGCCCCACGCAGTGCACACTCGCAATCACCGCAGAAACGGCGGTAATGGGATCCAGGTCTGTGAGCATCAGCACCATGCTGAGCAGCACGATCGTGCCGCCATACACGAGCATATAGGCCAAAACCGCAAAGATCATGCGGTTATCCACAACGCGCGTTCCCAATACAACGGGTTGTACCGCGCGCGGGTGCACAAGCCGTGTCAGTTCACGCCGCGCCTGACTGAACAAAATCAGCATACGCATCATCTTGATGCCGCCGCCGGTCGAGCCCGCACTGGTGGCCATGCCCGAGAGAATCAGCATGAACACCGGAGCAAACACCGGCCAGGTCAGATAGTCCGTCGTCGCAAAGCCGGTGGTGGTCGCAACGGAGACAGCGTTGAACATGCCGTAACGCAGTGCATCGAGCCAGTCATAGACGCCCTTGAACCACAGCAGCACAGACACCAGCAGCCCGCCACAGAGCAAAACGCCCACGGTGGCACGCATTTCCGGATCGTGCCAGAAGCCGCGCCAGTGGCCTTTTCGCATGGCCACGAAGTACAGCGCGAAATTGCAGCTGGCCGCCACCATGAAGATAAAAGCAATACCTTCCAGCAAAGGCGACCGAAAGTAGCCAAAACTGGTGTCGTGCGGTGAAAGACCGCCCAGGCTCACCGTGGTGAACATGTGCATCATGGCCTCCAGCGGCGGCATGCCCGCCAGCCAGAAAGCGGCAAAGCAGCTCACGGAGAACACGGCATACACGCCCCACAGCCCCTTGGCCGTACTGGTGATGCGCGGCGTGAGTTTGGTGTCCTTGACCGGGCCAGCCGCCTCGGCACGGAACAGCTGGCTGCCCCCCACCCCCAGCAGCGGCATGATGGCCACGGCCAGAATCAGGATCCCCATGCCGCCCAGCCACTGCAAAAAGGTGCGCCAGATGTGCAGAGAGATAGGCAAAGCATCCAGATTGCGCAGCACGGAAGCGCCCGAAGTCGTCAGCCCCGAGACAGCTTCAAAGTACGCATGGGTGAAAGACAGATGGGCACCCTGCAGGTGGTAGACCAGCATCATGGGCAAGGCCGCGCTCAGCGGCAGGCATACCCAGACCAGCGTGACCAGAATCACGCCATGGCGCGGGTGCAGCTCCTGCTTGTGCTGGCGCATCAGCAGCCACAGCAGCAGGCCCACCATCATGGTGGTGAGCATGGCGGCGGGCCAGGCCTGCCAGACGCCGTCCTGCACGAACCAGGACACGGCCAGCGGCACCGACATGCTGCAGGCGAAAAACACCAGCAGCACACCAAGCACTCGCAGCACCGGAAACAGATCACGCATGGATGACAGACTCCAGCATTCAGAAGAAAGTTGCACTCACGCGGAACAGACGTTCCACCTCCTGCACCAGACGCTTGTTGGGCAGGAAGAACACCACGTGGTCATTGCTCTCAATCACGGTGTGCGAGCGCGGGATGATGACCTCCGGCTCCACCCCTTCGCTTTGCGCGCGAATGTCCTCGGTATCGGGCAGTCCGCGCACGATCAGGCCGATATGCACTTCGGGCGGGAGCTTGAGCTCGCTGACCTTGCGCCCCACCACCTTGGAGCTGCGCCGGTCACCCCGCGCCACGATCTCCAGCGCCTCCGCCACCCCCCGGCGCAGGCTGTGCACGGCCTGCACATCGCCCTTGCGCACATGGGCCAGAAACTCGCCCAGCATGGCCTGCGCAGGCGAGAGCGCAATGTCGATCTGCGTGCCGTGCATCAGGTCCGCATAGCTGCGGCGGTTGATCAGCGCCAGCACGCGGCTGGCACCCATGCGCTTGGCCAGCAGGCTGGCCATGATGTTGTTTTCGTCATCGTCCGTGAGCGCGAGGAACAGATCAGTCTCGTCCACGTTCTCATCGGCAAACAGGTCTTCGTCCGTCGGGTTGCCGTGCAGCACCAGCACCTCAGGCGGCAAAGCAGCGGCCAGTTCTTCGCAGCGCCGCGCTTCGCTTTCAATGATCTTGACGTGAAAGCGCCCGGGCTCTGCCACCAGCGACTGCGCCAGCTGCAGGCTGACGCGGCTGCCGCCAGAAATCAGAATGCGCCGCACCTGGCGTGACGCCTGGCCCATGCGCAGATGAAAGGCTTCCAGCACCTGACGCAGATGCTCGCGTGCGGCCAGCACAAAGACCTCGTCGCCCGGCTCGATGCGCGTGGCACCGTCACAGCGCACAAAGCGGTCGGGCTCATCGGCAAAGCGGCGGTAAATGGCAACGATGCGCAGCCCCAGCTCGGGGTTGTGTACGCGCAGATCGCCAATGCGCATGCCAACGGCAGGGGCGCCCGTGCGCGCCCGCACGGAAGACAGGCAGGCGCGGCCACCCGCGAATTCGCGCACCTGCAGGGAGTCCGGGTACTCAATGAGCTGGCGGATATAGCGCGTCATGGAAATTTCCGGGCACACCACCGCATCCACCGCAAAGCCCTCGGGGCTGAGCAGGCGTGGGTCATGCTCGAATGCCGTGGAACGCACACGCGCCACGCGGGTGGGAATGCCAAACGCCATGTGCGCCAGCTTGCAGCACACCAGATTGGTTTCGTCCAGCGCGGCGCAGGCAATCAGCAGGTCGGTATCGGCCGCGCCAGCCTCGGCCAGCACACGCACATCGGTGCCATTGCCCACCACGCCACGCAAATCGAAACGATTTTGCAAATCCTCCAGACGCTCGGCGTCCGTGTCTATGACCGTGATGTCGTTGCGCTCCGAAACCAGGCTCTCGGCCACGCTGTAGCCCACACGGCCTGCTCCCAAAATAATGATCTTCATGCACCGTCCTTGCTGTTGCCGCGCATGCCAAAAAAGAAAAGGCAGCCAGAGGCTGCCTTTTCCTTGCTAACGCCTAGCTGCGTACATCACCTTCGCCCAGCACCACGTATTTGAGCGAGGTCAGGCCTTCTATGCCCACCGGACCACGCGCATGGAACTTGTCGGTGCTGATGCCAATTTCTGCGCCCAGCCCGTATTCAAAACCATCGGCAAAGCGCGTGCTGGCATTGACCATGACGCTGGAGGAGTCTACTTCGCGCAGGAAGCGCTGTGCGTGCACATGATCGCGCGTGAGGATGGCCTCGGTGTGGCCGCTGGAATACTGGTTGATGTGGGCAATGGCCTCATCCACCCCATCCACCACCTTCACGCTGATGATGGGGGCCAGGTATTCCTCGCTCCAGTCGGCTTCCGTAGCTTCGGCCAGCTTCAGGCCATCGACGGCCTTCAGTATCTCCAACGACTCCGGGCAGCCACGCATTTCCACGCCCTTGGCAGCAAACACCTTGCCGATCTCGGGCAGGAAGGCCTGCGCCACACCACGCGCTACCAGCAGGCTTTCGGTGGCATTGCAGGGGCTGTACTTGTTGGTCTTGGCGTTGTCCGTCACCTTCACGGCCAGCGCAATGTCGCAGGGATCGTCCACATAGGTGTGGCAGTTGCCGTCCAGGTGCTTGATCACGGGCACCTTGGCCTCGCGGCTGATGCGCTCGATCAGGCTCTTGCCACCGCGGGGGATGATCACATCCACATAGGCGGGCATGGCAATCAGCTGACCCACGGCTTCGCGGTCCGTGGTCTGCACCAGCTGCACGCCATGGGCGGGCAGACCGGCTTCCACCAGCGCCTGCTCCACCAGCTTGGCCAGCGCCTTGTTGGACTCAATCGCTTCCGAGCCGCCACGCAGAATGCAGGCATTGCCGCTCTTGATGGACAGGCTGGCTGCCTCAATGGTCACATTGGGGCGGCTTTCGAAAATCATGCCGAACACGCCGATGGGCACGCGCATCTGCCCCACGCGGATGCCGCTGGGCTGCTGCTTCATGCCAATGATTTCGCCAATCACATCGGGCATGTGGGCCAGCTGCTCGCAGCCCTGGGCGCAGGTTTCCAGCACCTTGGGCGTCAGACGCAGGCGGTCGACCATGGGTGCGGCCAGACCGTTGGCCACGGCACGCTCCAGATCCTTGGCGTTGTCGACCTGCAAAGCCGCTACGTTCTCACGCAGCAGGCGCGCCAGCGCCAGCAGGGCTTTGCTTTTGGTAGCTGCATTGGCACGCGCCATCTGGGCTGCGGCCACTTTTGCTTGCAAACCCAAGGTTTGCATGTATTCGGCAATGTTCAGCGCATTCATGCCGTGATTTTGACCGAGAAGCAGGGTGCCTGCTATGGCTCTTCGCAGCGCCACCTTCTACACTGCGCCTACAAGCCATTTGAATTGGAGGTTGGATATGACTGCTCACGCCCAGGCACTGCTGCAATGGCAAGCGCTGCAAGACGCTGTATTGCGTTTTGAGGACGGCACGCTCTCCGCCTCAGCCCTGAATGAACAGGCGCGCGCTTCGCAGGCGCTGTTGACGGCCCTGCCCGAACGCTATGGCCCGGTATTGCTGCAGCTGCTCGACCGCATCGAGTCCAGCGCACTGTTTACGGAAGAAAGCTGCTCCTTCAGCCAGACCGATATCCGGCAGCACCTGCAGACCTGGCTGGACAAGGCACGCGAAGTGCTGGAACAAAAACAATAGCGGCTAGCGTCCATGCATTGAACGCTAGCCGCCACTCAGAAGCTGAATCCAGAATCAGCGTTTAGCCATTGGCGCGCTTTTGCAGGATTTCGAAGGCAGGCAGGGTCTTGCCTTCCAGCACTTCCAGGAAGGCACCGCCGCCGGTGGAGATATAGCCCACCTTGTCTTCAATGCCGTACTTGGCAATCGCGGCCAGCGTGTCACCACCACCTGCAATGCTGAATGCTGAAGATTCAGCAATCGCCGCCGCAATGGTCTTGGTGCCGTTGGCGAATTGGTCAAACTCAAACACGCCCACGGGGCCGTTCCAGACGATGGTGCCCGCCTTCTTCAGCTGCTCGGCCAGCTTGGCAGCGGTTTCAGGGCCGATGTCCAAAATCATGTCGTCGTCTTCGACTTCCGTGGCCTTCTTCACGGTGGCAGGTGCGTCCGCCGCAAAAGCCTTGGCCGTCACCACATCGGTGGGCACGGGCACATCGGCACCGCGTGCAGCCATGGCGTCGATCACGGCCTTGGCTTCGCCCACCAGATCAGGCTCTGCCAAAGACTTGCCGATCTTCAGGCCCGCAGCCAGCATGAAGGTGTTGGCAATGCCGCCGCCCACGATCAGCTGGTCCACGTTCTTGGACAGGGCTTGCAAAATGGTCAGCTTGGTCGAAACCTTGGAGCCCGCCACGATGGCTGCCAGCGGACGCTTGGGGTTGGCCAGCGCCTTGGTGATGGCATCAATCTCGGCCGACAGCAAGGGGCCAGCGCAGGCGATGGGCGCGAACTGTGTAATGCCGTAGGTCGTGCCTTCAGCGCGGTGGGCCGTGCCAAAGGCGTCGTGCACAAAGATGTCGCACAGGGCAGCCAGCTTCTTGGCCAGCTCTTCCTTGTTCTTCTTCTCGCCCACGTTCACGCGGCAGTTTTCCAGCAGCACGACCTGGCCGGGCTGCACCTGAACACCATCGACCCAGTTGGCCACCAGCGGCACTTCGCGGCCCAGCAGCTCGGACAGGCGCTTGGCCACGGGAGCCAGCGAGTCTGCAGGCTTGAATTCACCTTCCGTAGGGCGGCCCAGGTGGCTGGTCACCATCACGGCGGCACCGGCCTTGAGCGCCATCTCGATGGCAGGCACGGAGGCACGCACGCGGGTGTCTTCGGTGATTTCACCGGCATCGTTCAGCGGCACGTTCAGGTCGGCACGAATAAAAACGCGCTGGCCCTGGACTTTGCCCTGGGCGCACAGGTCGGAGAAGCGGATGATGTTCATGGCGTCAGCCTTCAAGTCTTATAGAAGTGTGAAAAACTGGGACGCATTGTAGGCGGCGTGCTGTTTGGAGCACGCTTATTTCCAGCGCTCGGGCTCGACATACACCGTGCCCAGATTGCTGGAGAGCGTCAGCTGCCCTTCCTGAATCGTGGCCTGCAGCTGCATGCTGCGCTCGGCCAGACTGCCCAGCTGCTGGGCCACATCGGAGTCGATGTACTGCACTTCCAGCTTGTCCTGGCGGTTGACCTTGCCTTCCAGCCCCTTCCACCAGACGTTGGCCGCATGGTTGAAGGGGTAGACGATGACGTGGTCCGACTTGTTGCAGGCCTTGGTGATGGGCTTTTCGTCAGGCTGGCCGACTTCAATCCACAGGCGCTTCTGGCCGGTGTAGTCGGTAATGTGCACGTCCGGATCATCGGGGTCGCACAGGCCCACGCCAAAGCTCAGCGTGCCGTCGCCATTGCACAGTTCCTGCAGCTGCCAGGCGTTGAGCGCCAGCGCGACCAGACGCACCATCATGCGGTCATCGGTCTCACTGGGGTGGCGGGCGAGCGTCAGGTTGTGGTCGGCGTAGTAGTTGTGGTCAATATCGGCAATCGAGAGATTGGCCTTGTAGACCGTGGATTTGAGGGCCATATGGCGATCCTTGAAATAAAAGAAGAGCTGCCAGCGCTTGAAAACAAACGCTTTGACAGCTCTTTGCATCTGAAACGCTTGAATATCAAGCGCTAGCAGCTATGGTTTTTAATTAGACGCGGCGGGCCAGTTCTGCGGCCTTACCAATGTAAGACGCAGGTGTCATGGCCAGCAGACGGTCCTTGTCAGCCTGGGGGATTTCCAAACCATTGATCAGGTTGTGCAGGTCAGCCGCCTGCACGGTCTTGCCGCGCGTGACTTCCTTGAGCTTTTCGTAAGCGCCCTGCACACCGTATCGGCGCATCACGGTCTGGATAGGCTCGGCCAGCACTTCCCATGCGTGGTCCAGGTCTTGCTGCAGGCGCTCTTCGTTGAGTTCCAGCTTGTTCAGGCCGGTCATCAGCGAGGTGTAGGCCAGGGTGGCGTAACCCAGCGCCACGCCGATATTGCGCAGCACGGTGGAGTCCGTCAGGTCACGCTGCCAGCGAGAGATCGGCAGCTTCTCGGACAGGTGCTTGAGCAGCGCATTGGCCAGACCCAGGTTGCCTTCGGCGTTTTCGAAGTCGATGGGGTTGACCTTGTGCGGCATGGTCGAGGAACCAATTTCACCGGCCTTGAGCTTTTGCTTGAAGTAGCCCAGAGACACATAGCCCCAGACGTCGCGCGAGAAGTCGATCAGGATGGTGTTGGCACGGGCGATGGCGTCGAAGAACTCGGCCATGTAGTCGTGGGGCTCGATCTGGATCGAGTAGGGCTGGAAGGTCAGGCCCAGGCCCTTGGGCTCGGGCGACTCGATCACGTTCTTGGAGAACGCTTCCCAGTCGAACTCGGGCCAAGCCGACAGGTGGGCGTTGTAGTTGCCCACGGCGCCGTTCATCTTGCCCAGAATCTTGACGTTGGCGATGTTGTCCACGGCCTTTTGCAGGCGCACCAGCACGTTGGCAATTTCCTTGCCCACGGTGGTGGGGGAAGCCGTCTGACCGTGTGTGCGGCTCAGCATGGGCACATCGGCAAACTGGTGGGCCATTTCGCGCAGCTTGAGCACGATGCGGTCGAGGGCCGGCATCACCACCATGTCGCGGCCCACGCGGATCTGCAGTGCGTGGCTGGTGTTGTTGATGTCTTCGCTGGTGCAGGCAAAGTGCACGAATTCAGCAGCTTTTTGCAGCTCAGGGCGGCCGTCAAACTTGCCCTTGATCCAGTACTCCACGGCTTTCACGTCGTGGTTGGTGGTCTTCTCGATCTCCTTGATCGCCGCAGCATCGGCCTCGGAGAAGTTGGCGACCAGGCCATGCAAGTAAGTACGTGCACCTTCGGAAAGTGGCGGAAACTCGGCAAAACCGGCATCCGACAGCGCGATGAACCAGGTGATCTCAACCTGGACACGACGGTGCATATAGCCTTGCTCGCTCATGATGGGGCGCAGGGCGGAAAGCTTGGAGGCGTAACGGCCGTCCAGCGGGGAGAGTGCGGAGATGGAAGACAGGCTCATGGAGCGTGATTGTAGGTGCCTGCGTTCCCGCTCACAGTGCGCAGAACCCACACATGCCAATCAGCCAAAAAGAAAGGCACCCAAAGGTGCCTGGAGAGGGGAAGAAAAAGGCTGCGAAGCGTCCTGGTGTGAATTAAGAGAGGGAGGGAGGAGATGCACCCCAAGACTGACAATCTCTCGAAAAAGATAGGCTTCGCAACACGAAACTGGCGGGATCAGAACCCGGACATGACGGTCTGAGTGGCGCTTTTTAGATTAGTTCCAAAAAACTTCACACATCTCGTGATGCCATGAATTCATCATAGGGCCAGCAGTTTTTCCAGGGGTAGGCGAACCATCACATCTTTGTGTGCGACTGGACTGACAATCTTCCAGGCCGCCTGCGCCGTATCACGCGGCAGCGGCTCTCCGGTTGCCATCCCCGAGCGGTTGAGCAGTACCGCCACACGTGGCGTGGCAGCCGACGCCCCGCGGCGCACCACCACGCCGATTTCTCCACTGGCCAGCTTCACCCATGCACCTGGCGGATAAATGCCCAGCGCCTTGACCAGCGCGGCACCTGCCTCGTCCATGGACTTGGTTTCATCGTAATAGCTGGCCTGCATGGCAGATGTTACGGACATGGGTTCACGTGTGACACGTGGTGCAATACGTGCACCAAAGATATCGGCCCGCTGAATCAGCCGCGCCATCTGCTGCCCCAGCGTCTTTTCCGCCAGTTTGCCGGGGGCGCGGTGGTGGTGGGTCTTGATCGCATCCAGCCACAGCGGGTCGGTCACCCCCATGGCGCGCAGGATGCAGACCGATACATCTGAATGCATATCCACCTCCTGCGCCTGCTGCGGCGTCAGCGGTGTGGTCTGCTGAGCCAGCTCATCCTGCAGTCTGGCCATGCCGATATTCATGCTCAGCGCCGCACGCCCCAGGGGCAGGACGCGGTTTTCCGGCCAGCGCAGCGTCTCGCGCGCCACCGTCATGCAGATCGCCGACACCAGCATGGCATGGGTCGCGCAGTAGTACTGCGTCTCTTCCGCCGACATCTGCATCAGCGCCAGCAAGGTAGCGTCCGGCTGCTTGAGCAGATAGCGGCGCAGGCCCGAGAAAAAGTCCTCAAAGCGTGGCAAAAAATCCGAAGCATCCGGATTGCGCAGCAGCTGCGTCAGCCCCAGCTGCCACTCCCGCCATGGTGGAGGACTGTTGTCCTGTACCTCGCTGGCTTTGGAGGCACGCTGCTCCAGCGTCATGTTGGCGATTTTTTTCAGCGGCGTATCCGACAGCAGCAAGGATTGCAGTTGCGCCAGAAAGGCACGATAGCTATCCCCGGACTCATCCGTGTCCACATACAGCGTCTGCCCCCGCATGATCAGCACACGCAGGTCGTCGGCAGAGCGAATGACATAGCCCTTATTGGCCAGCAGCACGCCACCCACCCCGCGCAAGGCAAAAGGCAGCGGTTTGCCAAAGGGGATGGTCGAGACATTGAGTTCAACGAGATTCATACAAATCCAAGACAGTTGAACGTATTTTTACATTTTGAAGCACCCACTCCGGTGCCGGGCGTTACACAGGGTCTCATTCGTCCGCAAAAACAGCGTGCCACAAGGCCAGTACGGCATCCCGGTGCACCGTGATCAGTGCCTCGTTCACCAGGCCATTGCCCTCATCCAGACGCGAGGTGTGCTGGATGCGGCGCAGCTCGCGATACGCCGATGCCCCAGCCTGGCCCACGCCAGCTGGCAGGAGGCCGGCTTTTTCCGCGCGCTGCAGCAGGGCAATATTGCCCAGATTGGCGATCAGCTCAGGATGCTGGGCGGACTGCGACAGCACGAGGTACTGCACGACAAACTCGGCGTCGAGCATGCCACCGCGGCTGTGCTTGACGTCAAACCAGTCCCCACGCACAGGGTGTGCGCTGCGCACGCGCTCACGCATGCTGACGATTTCCTGCTTGAGAGCCTGTGCATCGCGCGGCGCAGTGATCACGGCCTCACGCACGGCATCAAAGCGCTGGCGCAGACTGTCGCTGCCCAGCACAAAGCGCGCGCGTGTCATGGCCTGGTGCTCCCAGGTCCAGGCAGTGTTGCTGCCCCGCTGCTGCTGGTAGTCGGCATAGGACTTGAAGCTGGTCACCAGCAGACCGGAGTTGCCGTTGGGCCGCAGGGCCGTATCGATTTCATAGAGATCGCCCTCCCCCGTCTTCACCGTGAGCCAGTTGATGAGCTTGCGCACCCAGGCGGTGTAGATCTCAGGGGCGTTATCGTCCTCATCGTCAAAGATGAACACGATGTCCAGGTCACTGCCATAGCCCAGTTCCTTGCCTCCGAGCTTGCCGTAGCCAATGATGCCGAACTGCGGATCTTCGCGGTGGCGCTGTTTCAGGCGCTGCCAGCACCACTGGGCCGTGACGCGCAGCACGCTGTCTGCCAGTGCGCTGAGATCATCGGCCACCTGCTCCACCGTGATGGCACCTTCAATGTCGCGCGCCAGCGTGCGGAAGATTTCGGCGTGCTGGGCACGGCGCAGCAGGTTCAGCAGGTTTTCGTCATCGTCTTCGCCCGTGCTTTCCAGCGCTGCGAGACGCAGCGCCATTTCCTGCTCAAAAGCAGCCGCGTCAAAACGCTCGCCAAACAGCTGATCGCTGGCCAGCTCGTCAATCACGCCCGGGTGCTGCTGCAGATAGCGTGCGGGCCACTTGGCTGCGCCCAGCAGGTCCAGCAGGCGCTCGTGCACCGCAGGCCGCTCCAGCAGCAGCGCCAGATAGCTTTCGCGGCGCAGCAAGGGCTCCAGCCAGTCAATAAAGCGCTGTGCAGCCGTCGCCTGCAGGCCATCCTGCTCCTGCCCCACGCGCTGCGCCGTGCGCTGCACCAGACGGAACAGCCGGGCACGTGCTTCGTCGCGCAGGCCTCGCACCTTGATGTTGTCGCGCCAGCCCATCAAGCGCTCAGCCATCAGCGGCGGCAAGTCTTCAATCAGGGTCTCCAGATCCGGCGCGCTGGGAGTGCTGGAAGCGCGTGGTCCATTGCAGTTGCCCGTAGGGCACTGGCCGGACTGGCTGCCCCCCAGCAGGGTGTCGAACTCCTGCGCCACGAATTCGCGGTGCGCATCCAGCTGCAGCAAAAAGCCGCTGGTATCGGCAAAGCCCATGGTGTGGGCGATCCATTCCAGGTCATCGTCACGGGTGGGCAGCACATGGGTCTGCTGATCGTCCAGATACTGGATGCGGTGTTCCACATTGCGCAAGAAGACATAGGCCTGCGCCAGCTGCTCGGCAGTTTCTGCAGGCATCAGGCTGGAGCGCGTCAGGCGCTGCAGGGCTTCCAGCGTGGGGCGGCAGCGCAGTTCAGGGAACTGCCCGCCGCGCACCACCTGCAGCAGCTGCACGGTAAATTCGATTTCGCGAATGCCGCCGCGCGAGAGCTTCACGTCATTGGCGCGCTCCGGGTGCCCTGCGCTGCGCCGCATGGCATGTTCACGGATCTGGCGGTGCAGGCTGCGCAGCGACTCGAACACGCTGTAGTCCAGGTATTTGCGGAACACAAAGGGCAGCACCACATTGCGCAGCGCCTGCACATTGGGTGCACGCACGGCATCCAGCGGTGCCACCACACGGCTTTTCAGCCAGGCAAAGCGCTCCCACTCGCGGCCGTGGATCTGCAGATAGTCTTCCAGCGAAGACAGACTGATGGCCGCAGGCCCCGAGTTACCGTGAGGGCGCAGTGCCAGATCCACACGGAAGACAAAACCGTGCTCCGTGGTGTCGCCAATCAGGCTGTAGATGGCCTTGACCGCCTTGGAGAAGTATTCGTGATTGCTGATCTTGCCGCGGCCATCGGGCAGCCCCAGCGTTTCACCTTCATGCTCGTAGACATAGATCAGGTCGATATCGCTGGACACATTGAGCTCGCGCGCCCCCAGCTTGCCCATGCCGATGATCCACAGCGGCACCTCCTGGCCTTCGGGGCCAGCAGGTCGGCCGTGGCGGGCATCCAGTTCCTGACGCACCTGGCAGCAGGCACGATCAAGGGCCAGCTCAGCCAGTTCCGTCACCCCACGTGTCACCGTGCGCAAATCGGCCTGCTGGGAGCAGTCAAGCACCATCAGACGTTCCATCACCAGCTGACGCACCACCCGCAAGGCGGCAGACAGATCCCATCCCTGCTCCTGCTGCAATCGCTGCAGTGCCTGCTCCATGGTGGCTCGCACAGGAGCGCCGGGGGGCAATGCGTCCATGACGTCGGCGTATCGACGATGGAGGCGCTGCCAGAAACGCGAATGCGATGCGGCAGGAGAAGCCGTGGGCGCTGGAAGATGGTCTGCGATCTGCATGCTTGGCACTTTGGGGTACAAGTTCACAGGTTCTCCGCGCCGTTACACCTTGTGTCCTGCACTGCAAAAAGCCGACGGGGGATAATCCCATCGCCTGTGAACCTTTGAATGATCGATCCGAGTCCCCTGCCATCCCGCCTGTTGCACGTTTTTGCCCATGTGGCCCGCTGGTCACTGGGTCTGGTGCTGGCTTTCTGGATCTTGCTTGCCGCAGCCTGGGGGACTCTCCATGGATTCATTGTGCCGCGAATTACGGAGTGGCGCGCAGAAATCGAAGGCTTGGCGACGCAGGCATTGGGGGCTCCCGTACGCATTGACGCCATATCGGCACAGTCCAACGGCATCTTTCCCACGGTACACCTCTCCGGCCTCAGCATTCTGGATGCGCAGGGCAGGCCAGCGCTGAAGCTGCAAAGCGTTATTGCTACAGTTTCTGCACGTTCCTTGCTGCGTCGCGGTCTGGAACAGCTCTACATCGATGCCCCCGCCCTTGACATCCGCCGCCTGCCCAATGGCCACTGGCAGGTTGCAGGCATTGACCTCATGCAAGGCAGCACCTCGGACAATTCTGCGCTGGCATGGCTGCTGGAACTGCCGGAGCTGGTGATCCGCCAAGGTCGTGTGCATTTCACGGATGAACTGCGTTCCCCAGATGCCGTGCAGCTGCGCGATGTCGATATCGTGTTGCGCAACCGCCACTGGAGCCATGTGCTGCGCGTCGATGCCACGCCTGCAGCAGGTGACAGCGAGCGCATACAGATCATTGGCGCCTTCCGCCAGCCCTTGCTGCCCTCTTCCCTGGCTCCATGGGAGCGCTGGAGTGGCCAGTGGTATGCCAGCCTGCAGCTGCAGCAAGTCCCGGACCTGCCGTGGCCGCAGACCTGGGGCATACAGACAGTGGACGGCATGGGCAGCATCCGTGCCTGGATGGACGTAGAGGATGGTCAACCCATCGGCGTCACCACCGATCTGGCCCTGCGCCATGCGCACGTGGACTGGCTGGACGCCAACATTCCCTCCTTGCAGCTGCAGCAACTGCAAGGACGCCTGGAAGGCCGCTGGCAGCCACACAGCTGGAGCGTGCAAGGCCAGGACTTCAGCTTTCGCACAGCCCATGGCCGCCTCTGGCCCCAGAGCAGCTGGTCGGTCAGCGCAGTGGGCAGCGTCTCTGCACCCGACAGCACACACATTGAACTCCAGCAGGCTGACCTCTCTGTAGCTGGCGATGTGGTGCAGACCCTGCCCATCCCCGCCTTGATCCGCGAGACGGCCACACGCTGGAGGCCGCGCGGGACGCTGCACAAGCTGCAGCTCAAATGGCTGGCTTCCGGCCAGTACCAGGCAACCGGGCAGCTCGCAGCCCTTGCACTGCAACCACAAGCGGCAGCGCATGGTGTAGGCATTCCGGGCATAGAAGGCCTGGATGCTGCCTTTGAGCTCAGCAACACAGGGGGCAAGGCAGCGCTGGGCATGCACGATGGCGTACTGCACTTCCCCGGTGTTTTTGAAGAACCCACCATTCCCCTGCACCAGCTGCAGGCACAGCTGCAGTGGCAAGTTCAGGGTGAGCAGATCAAGGTGGACGTCCCCAAGGCCAGCTTTGCAAATGCCGATGCACAAGGCACGATGCAGGGCTTCTGGCAGACCGGCGACACGGCCTCTGGGCGCTTTCCTGGCTACCTGCAGCTCCATGGTCAGCTTGCACGTGCGAATGGCGCCAGGGTGCACCGCTATTTGCCGCTACAAATCCCCGACATGGCGCGCCACTATGTACGCGACAGCGTCCGGCAGGGTGAAGGACATCAGGTGGAGTTTGAAGTCAAGGGGCTGCTGCACGACATGCCCTTTGACAAGCCTGGCAGCGGGCGCTTCTACATCAAGGCTCCCGTGAGCCATGTGGTCTATGACTTTGCACCCGCAACACTGGTAGACACGGGCACCACGCCCCCCTGGCCCATGTTGACCGATCTCAGCGGCACTTTGGTGTTTGAAGGTACATCCATGCAAGTTCAGCAGGCTAGCACCGGCTTTGCCGGGCACCATGGTCTGCGCATGGACACGGTGTCAGCCCGCATCCCGGACCTGCAGCACCCGCATCTCACGGTCCATGCGGCAGGCCATCCAGATCTTGGCGCTGCCCTGCAGTTTGTGCGGCATTCACCGCTGACCGCCTTGACGGAACATGCGCTGGACGCAGCACAGGCCAAAGGCAATGTGCAGCTGGCGTTTGATCTGGAACTGCCTATCGAACAGCTGGAGCACAGCAAGGTGCGAGGCCACCTTGGCTTTCAGCACAATGCGCTGCAATTCCGCCCGGAAGCGCCCCTGATACAGCAGCTGCAAGGGCATGTACAGTTTCACGAACAGGGTTTCAGCCTGCATGAAGTGCAGGGGCAGACCCTGGGTGGAAACTTTCGCATGCATGGCGGCATGCGCAGTCTGCAAGAAGGTGTGCAGCTGAAGGCAGAAGGCCTGGCCACCGCAGAAGGGCTGCAAAACGACCGTGCCGCTCCGCTGGTCGCACAGATTGCCCGGCATGCCCGCGGGCAAAGCGCGTATCAACTGGACATCACGGCCGATACGCAGGGACAGCGCATTGCCGTGCACTCCGACCTGCAGGGCATGGCACTGGACTTGCCTGCGCCTTTGCAAAAAAACGGCGATGAAGTGCTGGCACTTCGCGTTACCCAGACGCTGAGCCCCGCGCAGACGCACAGCATGCATGTGGATGTGGGTGGACGCGGCGAGGTACGCTACACGCTGGATACATCCGACACCCCCAGCAAGGTCCTGAATGGCTATATCGCTGTGGGAGAGGTGCCGCCAGCAGCCCCGCCACAGGACACGGTATCGGCCGATATCCGCCTGCCTGTGCTGGACCTTGATGCCTGGCAGCAGGTGCTGCAAACCGAGCCAGCCACCGACAGTACAGACCGCAGCGCACATGACGATGCAAAGATGTGGCTGCCCCAGCAAATCCGCATGGATGTTGGCCGTTTGATCCTGCGCGGCAGAGAGCTGGAAGACGTGCAGGCCAAGCTCACCCATGCCGCACAGACATGGCAAGGCAGACTCAGCGGCAAACACTTCGCCGGCTCCGTGGAGTATCGCGAGCCCGATAGCCAGGACACAGCAGGCCATCTGTTTGCACGCTTTTCGCGCCTGGCCATCCCGCAGTCTGAAGCCAAGCAGCTGGACGCGCTGGCACAACCCGCGGAACAGACACAGATGGAGTCTTTGCCCGCACTGGACATCGAGGTGGAGCAGCTGGATATCGGCGGCAAACATCTGGGCAAACTCCAGCTCAAGGCGCGCAATCACGCAGGGCCTTTCGGCAGAGACTGGACGCTGGAACAATTTGACCTGAGCACACCGGAAGCGCTGTGGCGTGCCCATGGCATGTGGGGCATTGCCACGCACCAGGCCGCGCCCACCACCCAGCTGGGCTTTATGCTGGAGCTGCACAACGCCGGCCAGCTGCTGGAGCGCTTTGACATGCCAGGTGTGGTGCGCAATGGACAGGGCCGCCTCAATGGCCAGATCAGCTGGCAGGGATCACCGCTGACACCACACTGGGCGAGCATGGATGGCAATGTGCACCTGCAGATCGACAAGGGGCAGTTCCTCAAGGTAGAACCGGGCATGGGCAAGCTGCTGAGCGTGCTGAGCCTGCAGTCGCTGAGTCGCCGCATCAATCTGGATTTTCGCGATGTATTCAGCCAGGGCTTTGCGTTTGATTACGTGCGCGGTGATGTGCACGTCAACGAAGGCGTAGCACGCACCAGCAACCTGGAAATGACGGGACTGAACGCTGCGGTCTTCATGGATGGCACAGCCAGTCTGGTGGATGAGACGCAGAATCTGCGGGTCGTCATCGTGCCCGAAATCAATGCCATGACAGCCTCGCTGGCTGCCACCGCCATCAACCCCGTGATTGGCGTCGGCAGCTTTCTGGCACAGATGTTCCTGCGTGGCCCGCTGATGGAAGCTGCCACCCGGACATTTCAAGTCACAGGCACCTGGGCTGAGCCTGTCGTGGAACCTGTCCGCAACCAGGCTGCAGTGCCTGCCCTGCCTGTCAAGGAGTGAGTCATGAAAGTTGCCGTCTTGCAAATGGTCTCGACCCCATCTGTTCAGGAAAATCTGACCAACGCCGAAGCCCTGATCACAGAGGCAGCTGCACAAGGAGCAGAGCTGCTGGTCTTGCCCGAATATTTCTGCGGCATGGGCTTGCGGGACACGGACAAGCTGGCCTGGGCCGAAGCACGTGGCCATGGTCCCATTCAGGCTGCTCTGTCTCGCTGGGCCAAAACCCACGGCGTCTGGCTGGCGGGTGGTTCTGTACCGATAAAGACGGCGGATGCCAGCCGTGTGCACAACACCTGCATGCTGTTCAGCCCCGAGGGTGCATGCACGGCGCAGTACGACAAGATCCACTTGTTCCGTTTCAGCACCCCCACCGAGCATTACGATGAATCCGTGGTCATCGCGCCGGGTACGCAGCCTGTGGTGGCACAGGTGCAGGACCGCAGCGGTCACACATGGACCCTGGGACTGAGCATATGTTATGACCTGCGATTTCCCGAGCTATACCGCATGTACACTGCGCTAGGAGCTCATGTTCTGATAGCTCCCGCAGCCTTTACCTTCACGACAGGACAGGCGCACTGGGAACTGCTGCTGCGTGCACGCGCCGTAGAGAACCAGTGCTGGATGCTGGCTGCTGCGCAAGGCGGCCAGCATGTCAACGGCCGCCAGACCTGGGGACACAGCATGGTGGTCGATCCCTGGGGGCAGGTGGTGGCTGAACAGACGGCTGCTGGGATGGGTATTCGTTATGCAGTGCTGGACACTGCGCTATTGCAGCAGGTGCGCCAGCGCCTGCCTGCGCTGGAACACCGTTGTTTGTAAATCCGCTTCAACCTTGGCCCTGGCAGCGCTGGCACAGCGCATGGCGCAGGTGGTCTTTGTGGACGCTGCTGGTCGTCCTGGTCGTTGGCATGCTCATCATCATGGTGTGGCTGGCCGGACGCTATGAGGCGTCGCAAGTTCAGGACAAGCTCGACCGTGACACGGCACAGGCCGTGGTCGAAATCCGCGCAGGACTGAACCGCAATCTGCAGGACATGCAGGCCGTCAATGCCCTGCACGCGACACCGGAGGAATGGAGCGTGCGCGTGGCAGAAATGCTGCAGGTGCGCCGCGAGCTGTTGCGCATCGAATGGCGTGACGAACACATGCGCATACTGCGCGCGGCCCAGAGCCCCTACCGCTCCGTGGACTGGGAAGACACCTCGCGCGAAGAGTCTTTCAGCAATGCCATCGCTGCCTGCTCCACGGCCAAGCGCACCAGCAGCCCCGCCTACTCACCGAGCTATTTCCAGCTGCTCAACGACTCCACGGGCGCGGAGCTCATGGAGGTCTGCCTGCCCCAGCTCGAAGGCGGACAGCTCAAGGGCTTCATGGTGGGCACATATTCGCTGCACAACATCCTGCAGACACAGCTGAGCAAGAGCCTCACGCAGAGCCAGGAAGTCTCCTTCACCGAGCCTGATGGCACCCGTCTGGCACTGGTGGGCGCAGCATGGCGCGGCTCTCGCGTGTTTACCTCCCAGCAGCTGCTGGACCTGCCCGGCAACACCATGGTGCTGCGCATGGACAGCTGGCACCGTGCTCCCAGCGTCTTTCCCAATGTGCTGACAGCCCTGGTCACCGGCATGGCGATTGCACTGGTGTCCGTGCTCATCGTGCTGGTGCGTGACAACCGCCGCCGCCTGCGTGCCGAACGTGACCTCGGCGATGCCCTGGCCTTTCGCAAAGCCATGGAAGACTCCCTCATCACCGGTCTGCGTGCACGCGATCTGCAAGGTCGCATCAGCTATGTGAACCCAGCCTTCTGTGCCATGGTGGGCTTCAGCGCCGAAGAGCTGCTGGGCCAGAGCTTTGCGCCCTACTGGCCGCCTGAGCTGGCCGAAGAATATGTGAAACGCCAGGCCAAGCGTCTGGCCGGTGCCATTCCTGCGGCACGCGAAGGCCATGAATCGGTCTTCATGCGCAAGGACGGCACGCGTTTCCCAGTACTGATCTTTGAAGCCCCGCTGATCAACGCACAGGGCCAGCAGACCGGCTGGATGAGTGCCTTTGTGGACATCACCGAACAGCGCCGCATGGAAGACCTCTCCCGCGCCTCGCAGGAACGCCTGCAGGCCACGGCACGCCTGGCTACCGTCGGTGAAATGGCTTCCCTGCTCAGCCATGAGCTGACCCAGCCGCTGATGGCCATGTCGAGCTATGCCAACGGCTCGCTCAACATGCTCAAGAGCGATGGCGACCTCCGCCTGCTGGATGCAGATACACTGCGCCAGCGCCTACTAGACCTGCAGTCCGCCATGCAGCGCATTGCGTTTCAGGCTGACCGCGCAGGCAAGGTCATCAAGAGCGTGCGTGATTTTGTGCGCCGCCGCAGCCGTGCGCATGAGCGCATCTCCGCGCAGGAGTTGCTCGATGCTGTCCTGCCGCTGGTACGCCTGCAGGCCAGCAAATCCGGGGTGCTGGTGGATATTTCCATCGAGCCTCGCCTGCCTCCGGTGCTGTGCGATGTCACCATGATTGAGCAAGTGCTACTCAATCTGGCGCGTAATGCCATGCAGGCCATGGAAAATATGGCCCCTGGTCTGCGCAAACTCGCCATTTCCGCACAGTGGGATGAGACGGCTTCGCGCGTGGCTTTTTCTGTCATGGACCAGGGCAGCGGCATTCCCCCGGAAGTGGCAGAGCAGTTGTTCACGCCATTTTTCACCACCAAACACGAAGGCATGGGCCTGGGTTTGAGCATGTGCCGCACAGTGCTGGAGCAGCATGGTGGAGAATTGCGCCATCGCAGCAATATTCCGCACGGAACGGTATTTACCTTCAGCCTTCCCGTGCAAAACGACTGAGAGATTTGAGCTGAGCTTATGGAACCAGTGACCAATGCCACGGTATATGTCGTGGATGACGATGCAGATGTACGCGACGCCCTGGCGT
>JAEZZU010000098.1 GCA_023418355.1 Pseudomonadota bacterium
TCATCATTGCTACGGCGCTGGTGGCCATGCTCTGGCGCGCCACGCAGGGGGTGGTGGCAGGCACGCTGACGCTGGGCGACTTTGTGATGATCAATGCCTTCATGATTCAGCTGTACATACCGCTGAACTTTCTGGGCACGCTGTACCGTGAAATCAAGCAGAGCATGGCAGACCTTTCGCGCATGTTCACCCTCATGGACCGGGAGCGTGAAGTGGCGGACAGCACCCATGCCCAGCCGTTGCAGCTGCAAGGTCAGCCCGATGTGCGGTTTGAAGAGGTGCGCTTTGCCTATGACCCGCAGCGCCCCATCCTGCAGGGGGTGAGCTTTACCGTGCCCGCCGGCAAGACTGTGGCCGTGGTCGGAGCCTCAGGCGCAGGCAAGAGCACGCTGGCACGCCTGCTCTACCGTTTTTATGACGTGCAAAGTGGCCGCATCACGATTGCCGGGCAGGACATCCGTGATGTGACGCAGGACAGCCTGCGCCGAAGCATTGGCATCGTGCCGCAGGACACCGTGCTGTTCAACGATACCGTGGCCTACAACATCGCCTATGGCCGCACGGGTGCCACGCAGCAGGAGGTGGAAGAAGCCGCCCGGGCTGCGCGTATTCACGACTTTATCGTCTCCACCCCGCAGGGCTATGCGACACGGGTGGGGGAGCGGGGGCTCAAGCTCTCGGGCGGTGAAAAGCAGCGCGTGGCGATTGCACGCACGCTGCTCAAGAACCCGCCGATTCTGATCTTTGACGAGGCCACCTCCGCGCTGGACAGCCAGACCGAGCGCGCCATTCAGCAGGAACTGGCCAGCGCTGCCCAGGGTAAGACCACGTTGGTGATTGCCCACCGCCTCTCCACCGTGGTCGATGCGCATGAAATTCTCGTCATGGACAGCGGCCAGATCATCGAGCGCGGCACGCATGCGGACTTGCTGGCCCAAGGGGGGCGCTATGCCCAAATGTGGGCGCTGCAGCAAAGCGCAGAGCATTCAGAATAGGCGCTTTGACGTTGACCGACCTCTGCCATGTCTGCCCTGAAGCCTGTTCTCCTTGTTTTGCATGTGCTCTCGGAAGCACACCGTGACCAGCTGGCCCAGCACTTTGAGGTGCTGTATGCCCCCGACGCCCCGCAGTGTGCACAGGCCATTGCACAGCATGGCGCGCAGGTGGAGGTGGTGCTGACCATTGGCGCCATTGGCCTGAGCGCTGCGCAGATGGACGCCATGCCCCGCCTGCGTCTGGTGGGGGCGCTGGGTGCAGGCTATGAAAACATTGATCTGACCCATGCCCGTGCGCGCGGCATTGGCCTGTTCAACGGCGCAGGCACGAACGACAACTGTGTGGCCGATCACGCCTTTGGCCTGGTGCTGACGGCTGTGCGCGGCATCGTGCATCTGGACAAGCTCACGCGCCAGGGCGTGTGGCGCAATGCCATTGAGCTGCCGCCCAATGTCTCGGGCAAGCGCCTGGGCATTCTGGGGCTGGGCACCATCGGCCAGAAGATCGCCCGCCGCGCCGAGGGTTTTGACATGCCCGTGGGCTACCACAACCGCAAGCCTAAAGCAGGCGTGGCCTATACCTACTTCGACAGCGTGCTGGCGCTCGCGCAGTGGGCCGATGTGCTGGTGGTCGCCACGCCCGGTGGCGCAGCCACCAGACATCTGGTGAATGCCCAGGTGCTCGATGCGCTGGGGCCACAGGGCTATGTGGTGAATATTGCACGGGGCTCGGTGATCGACACCGCCGCGCTGGCGCAGGCCCTGCACGAAGGCCGTCTGGCGGGAGCCGGGCTGGATGTGTATGAAAGCGAGCCCCTGCCGCCAGCGCAGCTGCTGGACAGCAGCAAGGTGGTGCTGACACCGCACGTGGCGGGCTGGTCGCCCGAGGCCGTGCAGGCCACCGTGGATTTGTTCCTGGACAACAGCTTGCGATATTTGGCCGGGCAATCCCTGATCACGCCGATCTGAGCGCAGTCCGCCACTTACACTGCGCGGTTTCGTTGACAACTGCTTACATCCTGCGCAATGGTGGCGCAGCCCTGCCTGTGGCTGCACACCGCGTTGCACGCGCCCATGCAAGACAGGCGCATGGGGCAGTTCGCAATCGCAGCAACCAGAAAAATGAAAAAGGTGTGATGTGTTCAGCCCCGCGTATTCCAAACATTCGCTGATGGTTCTGGCGCTGGCCGCTCTGGCGTGGTCGTTCTGGTGGAGCAGCGGCTGGCTGCAGCTGTGCGCCGGGTTGGCGCTGTTCCTGTTCGGCATGCAAAGCCTGGAGCAGGGTCTCAAGAACCTGGCAGGTGGCAGGCTGGAGCAGTGGCTGGGCAAAAGCACGTCCACGCCGTTCAAGGTGCTGCTGTTTGGCTCGGTAGCCAGCCTGCTGCTGCAGTCCAGTACGCTGGTGTCGCTGCTGACCATTGCGTTTCTGAGTGCAGGGCTGATCACACTGGTCGGCAGCATTGCCGTGCTGTTTGGTGCCAACCTCGGCGCGACCAGCGGCATCTGGCTGCTGGCGCTGGCCGGGCAGAACATCAGCATGTCCAAGGTGGCCATGCCGCTGCTGGTGTTTGGCATCTTGCTGGGCATGTCGGGCGACAAGGGCAAGGCCGTGGGCCGCCTGCTGCTCGGTATTTCGCTGATCTTCATGGGCATTGACGAGATCAAGGCGGGCTTTTCCAGCTTTGGGGATCTGCGTCTGGACCGCTACAGCGCCGATGGCTGGATGGGCTCGCTGCTGTTTGTGGGTGTGGGCACGCTGATCACCGTGGTCGTGCAGTCCAGCCATGCCACGCTGATGCTCACGCTGGCTGCATTGGCGAGTCAGCAGCTGGCGCTCGATCAGGCGCTGGCGATTGCGATTGGTTCCAACCTGGGGTCTGCGGTGACGACCGGCATCATGGGCCTGATTGGCAGCGCGCGCAGCGGCCAGCGTCTGGCCGTGGCCCACATGGTGTTCAATGGCACGACCTCGGTGATTGCCTTCTTTCTGCTGCCTCCCATGACCTGGCTGGTGGTGCATGCCACGGGCTGGATGGGCATGGGGAGCAACACCCTGATTCAGCTGGCGCTGTTTCACACCCTGTTCAATGCCATGGGCGTGCTGGTGTTTTGGCCCTTTCAGCATCAGCTGGCCCAGGCGCTGGAGCGCTGGCTGCCTGATGCACAGGAGCCTTCGGTGCTGATTGAAACCGGCGCAGGGCAGGCCGCCCAGCTCACGCGGGCGCGCTATCTGCAGTCCACTTCCCTGCAGACGGCGGAAAGCGCCAGCAGTGCCGTGGCCAAGGAACTGCAGCACATGGCGCGCCTGGCACTGGAAGTGGTGGCCCACGCGCTGTATGCACCACCTGATGTGCGCCACGGCCCGGAGCGCGAAGACCCGCAGCTGCGCAGCCGTCTGGAGCACCAGGCCATCAATGCCGATGTGCTCTACCGCAACCACATCAAGGGGGTGTATGCCGACCTGCTGGAGTTCATGGGTCGCATGGACCAGCCGCTCGACAGTGCGCAGCAGGCGTTCTGGCACAGCAGCCAGGTGGCGGCTTTTCAGCTGGTGGATGCGGTCAAGGACGCACACCGCCTGCAGCGCAATATGCACAGGTTTCTGATGCAGCCCGATGGCTCTGCCGCGCGCAGCAGCTATCTGGAACTGCGCCTGTACATGCTGCAGACCTTGCGCGACATCCATGCCCTGAGCGTGGCGGACATGCCCGAGTCAGAGTGGACGCAGGAGCTGCATGCGCTGGATGCCAGCATCGCCGCGTTTGATACGCAGTTCCGCAAGCACCTGTTTGCTGCCATTCGCGGCGGGCTGCTGGACAGTCTGACGGTGAGTTCTTTGATGAATGATCTGGGGTTTGCCCAGACCATCATCCATGTGCTGCGCCAGGTACTGCTGCTGGGCGAAGGGCATGAAGCCATACGCCAGGAGCAGTTGCTGATGGGTGATGCACCGCTGATTCAGACAGCCTGATCCTGCAAAAAAAAAGAGCTGCCAGCGCTTGCTTCACGGGCGCTGGCTAATGCCGTTCACTTAAGGTTTTCTGACCTGTTTGATGGGATAGCGTGACGGCACTTTTTTGACCACACGGGGGCATGTTCGCCCCCGTCGCTGTTTGGGGAGCAACCTCTCACTGAGCCTT
>JAEZZU010000120.1 GCA_023418355.1 Pseudomonadota bacterium
CGGTTTGTGGTTGTGGGCATGGATATTCCCCCTTGTCCAATTTGTAACAGAGCTAATTCTGACCAGCTTGGCGCAAAAAATTCCGCTTTTTGTCATTGTTTGACACAGTGTTACATGTCTTTCGAAATTGGCGAAGACTGATTTCGGGGCAAAAAGCCTTTGTCTGTCATGCTTTGGCGGTGTTTGCAGGCCATGGTGGGCCTGTTTCTATGTAAAGGAGTTCCTGTATGTCTTTGGGTCGAATGTCCGCAAGTTTTTTGCGCCAGCAGCGCCGTGTGCTGATGACCGGGGTGATCACCATGGCAGCCGTCGCAGGTGCAGGCACGGCAGCACATGCCCAGCAGGCAGAGCCTTTGCGCAATGTGGTGCAGCTGTCGGCGTCGGGCAGTGTGGAAGTCGATCAGGACTGGCTGCAGATGCAGCTGTCTGTGGTGCGTGAAGGCAGCAGTGCCGCTGCCGTGCAGCAGCAGCTCAAGCAGGTGGTGGATGCAGCGCTGCGCAGCCTCAAGCCTCAGGCACAGGGCCAGGACTTGCAGGTGCACAGCGGCAGCTTTGGCGTTTATCCGCGCCAGGACAACCAGGGCAAGATCAAGGGCTGGCAGGGGCGCGCAGCGGTGATGCTGGAGGGCAAGGACTTTGCTCGCATCAGCCAGGCTGCGGCGCAGGTGCAGGACATGGCGGTTTCCAGCATGGGCTTTGGACTTTCCAGAGAAGGCCGCCAGAAGGTGCTGGAGCAGGCGCAGAGCGAGGCGATTGCCCAGTTCAAGCAGCGCGCGAGCTTTCTGGCCAAGCAGTTTGGCTTTGCGAGCTACAGCCTGCGTGAGGTCAATGTGAACACCCAGGATGGTTATTACGCGCCCCGCATGCAGAGCGCCGGTCTGGTCATGGCGGTGGCGGAGAAAGCCGACATGGCATCGCCCGTGCCTGTAGAGGCAGGCAAGGAGCAGGTGTCGGTGCAGGTGTCGGGCTCGATCCAGTTGCAGTAATCAAGAAGCATAGCTGTCAGCGCTTGCTGGACGGGCGTTAGAAGCCAAAAAGCCTCTGAATTACTTCAGAGGCTTTTTTATGAAGCACGGCTTGGCGCGCGCGCTCCAACTTTACTGCGCTGCCCAGCCGCCATCCATATTCCATGCTGCTCCGCGCACATTGGCGGCGGCTTCTGAGCAGAAGAACACGGCCAGTGCGCCCAGTTCCTCGGGTGTCGTAAAGCGCATCGAGGGCTCTTTTTCGCCCAGCAGCTGCTGGGTTGCGGCTTCTACGCTGATGCCGCTGGCAGCAGCCTTGGCCTCTACCTGTTTTTGCACCAGAGGCGTGAGCACCCAGCCTGGACAGATGGCATTGCAGGTAATGCCGGTGGTGGCCGTCTCCAGCGCAGTGACCTTGGTCAGACCAATCAGTCCGTGCTTGGCGACGACATAGGCGGATTTCTGGGCAGAGGCGACCAGACCGTGTACCGAGGCCACATTGATGATGCGGCCCCAGTTGGCTGCTCGCATGGCAGGCAGTGCCAGGCGTGTGGTGTGAAAGGCGCTGGAGAGGTTGATGGCCAAAATGGCGTCCCACTTCTCGGGCGGAAAATCTTCTACGGCTGCCACGTGCTGGATGCCGGCGTTGTTCACCACAATGTCAAGGCGCCCGAAGCGCTCGGCACCAAAGGCCATCATGGCTTCAACTTCTGCAGGCTTGCTCATGTCGGCGCCGTGGTAGTCCACGGCAATGTTGTGGGCGGCGCCTGCTGCCTTGACCTGCGCAATGGCCGCTTCACTGTCACCAAAGCCGTTGAGAAGCAGGTTGGCGCCCTGGGCTGCCAGCGACCGGGCAATCCCCAGACCGATGCCGCTGGTGGAACCTGTGACCAAAGCAGTTTTGCCTTTGAGCATATGAAAGCCTCCGCTGAATATGAATTAGGATGGATGTGTCCATTTTCATGGCACCACCGGAAATCGCCTACCCATGATTGAACCTACGCTGAAATACGTAACCTGCCCTGGCGCAGCAGTGCAAGGCGGCGACAGCCATGAGATGGCGTACTGGGAGTGGAACCAGACGGGCAATCCTGCGCATCCCCATGTGATCCTGTGTGTGCATGGCTTGACGCGCCAGGGCAGGGACTTTGATGTGCTGGCACGCAGCCTGAGCCAGCATGCCCGTGTGGTCTGCCCGGACGTGGCCGGGCGCGGGAAGAGCGACTGGCTGGCTGATCCCATGCACTACGGCATTCCCCTGTATGTGCAGGACATGCTGGCCTTGCTTGCGCAGTTGCATGCCCTGGCTCCGCTGCAGCGGTTGGACTGGGTAGGCACCAGCATGGGTGGTCTGATTGGCATGGCCATCGCAGGCAGTCCAGACTTGCCTTTGCCTTTGCCTGTACCGGTGCACCGTCTGCTGCTCAATGATGTAGGGCCGGTGCTGGCCTGGCCTGCTTTGCAGCGCATTGCCAGCTATGTGGGAAAAACGGGCAGTTTTGACAGTGTGCAGCAGGGCGCTGATGCGCTGCGCCAGCTATCTGCAGGCTTTGGGCCGCATACCGATACAGCATGGCTGGCATTGTCACGCCCCATGCTGCGCAAAACAGAAGATGGACGCTGGACCCTGCATTACGACCCTGCCATTGCAGCGCCGTTTCAGCAGCTCACGCCGGAAGCATCCGAGCAGGGGCAGGCACTATGGTGGTGTCTGTACGACCGTATCAAGGCACAGACTTTGCTTGTTCGTGGTGCACAGTCAGACTTGCTGACATCTGAAACAGCACGGGACATGCAGCAGCGTGGACCTCTTGCACAATGTGTGGAACTTGAAGGCGTGGGCCATGCCCCCACCTTTGTGGCGGATGACCAGGTGGCCATCGCACGGAATTTCTTGTTGGGTGATGAATGAAAAAAGAGCAAAAACAATGGTTGCGTAAGCTGCAGGCGCTTACGTCTCGACTGGACGGAGGACTGACATGCGCAGCGTGACATCATTGCCCCCAACAACTGGTGAAGACGGTGCGGTTCCGGAGGCGCTTCAATCCTCGGCCGCCAGTGGTGAGCTGCCCCACCTGCTGGCAGCCACTGCGGGAGCCATTCCTGATCAGGTCGACGCACTGCGCCGTGCGCGTGCTTTTGCCGAACCCCTGCTGGCCGGTGAAGAGCTGGCATCGGGCGAGAACACGCTGGCGCACGCCGATGCTACGGCAGCCATCGTCAAGGGCATTGGTGGCTCGGAGGCCATGCAGGCGGCCTGCTATCTGGTCTATGCCAGCATGCACCTGAACAAGCCACTGGAGGTGCTGACCAAGGCCTTTGGTGCCAACTTTGCACAGCTGGCGGTGGAAACCACCAAGCTCATGCACTTCCAGCAGCAGGCGCGTGCCGGGGACAGCAGCCTGCGTGTGGATGACCCAGCCACGCAGACGGAAACCATCCGCAAGATGCTGCTGGGCTTTTCGCGCGATGTGCGCGTGGTGCTGCTGCGCCTGGCTTCGCGCCTGCAGACGCTGCGCTGGTATGCAGCCAGCAAGCGCCCGGTTTCACCCAGCATGGCCTATGAGGCCCTGCATGTGTTTGCACCGCTGGCCAACCGCCTGGGCATCTGGCAGATTAAATGGGAGCTGGAAGACCTGTCCTTCCGCTTTCTGGAGCCAGAGACCTACCGCAACATCGCCAAGCTGCTCGACGAAAAACGTGCCGAGCGCGAGGTCTACATGGAGCAGCTGCGCTTGCGGCTGGAAGCAGACCTGTGCGCCTATGGGATCAAGGCTTCGGTATCGGGTCGCCCCAAGCACATCTACAGCATCGTCAAGAAGATGCGGGGCAAGTCGCTGAACTTTGACCAGCTGTTCGATATCCGTGCCCTGCGCGTGGTCGTGCCTACGGTCAAAGACTGCTACACGGCGCTGTCCTGGGTGCATGAGCACTTTCAGCCCATTGAGTCGGAATTTGACGACTACATCGCCAAGCCCAAACCCAATGGCTACCAGTCGCTGCATACCGTGGTGCGTGACCCGCAGGGCCGGGCGATTGAAATCCAGATCCGTACCCAGGCCATGCACGACCATGCCGAAAACGGCGTGGCCGCCCACTGGGCCTACAAGGAAGCGGGCACCAAGGGCTATGCAGGTGTCAGTGCCACGGGCGAATACGACGCCAAGATTGCCGTGCTGCGCCAGCTGCTGGCCTGGGGCAAGGACTTGTCGGAGACACCTTCGCACCGCAGCCTGTTTGACGATCGCATCTATGTGCTCACGCCCGATGCGGCGGTGATCGAACTGCCGCAAGGTGCCACGCCTGTGGACTTTGCTTATTCCGTGCACACCAACCTCGGTCATCGCTGCCGTGGCGCGCGCGTGGATGGCAATATGGTGCCGCTCAATACCGCGCTGCAAAGTGGTCAGACCGTGGAAATCACCACGGTCAAGGAAGAGCGCCCCTCACGCGACTGGCTCAACCCCGAGCTGGGCTATCTGGTCAGCAACCGCGCCAAGGCCAAGGTACGCGCCTGGTTCAATGCCCAGGCCACACACGAAACCATCACGCGTGGCCGCGAGTCGGTAGAAAAACTGCTGCAGCGTGAAGGCAAGACGGCCATCA
>JAEZZU010000152.1 GCA_023418355.1 Pseudomonadota bacterium
CTGACCTGGAGGCGCTGCGTTCGTATTATCTGCAGCGTGGCTATCTGGACTTCCGTATCGACTCGACACAAGTTGCGATTTCTCCAGACAAGCAAAAGATCTCGCTGGTGGTCAATATCCATGAAGGCGACAAGTTTGTTGTTTCGGATGTGGAGCTCGAAGGCAACTATCTGGGGCGTGAAGATGAATTCAAGTCCCTGGTGAAGATTCGCCCCGGCCAGCCTTACAACGCAGACCAGGTGGCAGAAACCACCAAGGCTTTCTCGGATCACTTCAGTAATTTCGGTTTTGCTTTTGCGCGTGTGGAGGTTGTCCCTGAGATTGATCGTGAGAAAAACCTCGTCAAGTTTGTGCTGCAGGCAGAACCTTCGCGTCGCGCCTATGTGCGCCGCATTCACATCGAAGGCAATGACCGCACGCGTGACGAAGTGATTCGCCGTGAGTTCCGCCAGTTTGAATCTTCCTGGTACGACGGTGACAAGATCAAGCTCTCGCGTGACCGTGTAGACCGTCTGGGATTTTTCACGGAAGTGGATGTAGATACCCAGGAAATTCCTGGCTCTCCTGACCAGGTGGACTTGGTTGTGCGTGTGAAGGAAAAGCCCACGGGGGCGGTGACTTTGGGCGCAGGCTTCTCGAGTGCCGAAAAGGTGTCATTGAGCTTTGGTATCAAGCAGGAAAACGCTTTTGGCTCGGGTAACTATCTGGGCCTGGATATCAACACCAGCAAGTACAACCGCACATTGGTGGTGAGTACGACCGATCCTTATTTCACAGAGGATGGCATCTCTCGCACGATTGATGCCTACTACAGAACCAGTCGGCAGTACAACGATGTTGGTATTAGAAATGAGACTATCAAAGCGACGGATTTGTATTCGGTCGTTTCGAAAGGTGCTTCTGTACGATTTGGCATCCCATTTAGCGAAATAGATACGGTATATCTGGGGCTGGGGTTTGAGCAGGCCAAGATAAATAAAGGGTTATTGATGCCCTTGCAGTATGAACAGTATGCTGACAAGAGTAATACAGCTGTGCCGTTTACTTTGGGCTGGGGGCGTGACTCCCGCGATAGTGCCCTGGCTCCTAATTCTGGTCGCTATCAGCGTGTCAATGCCGAGCTGTCCCCAGCAGGTGATCTGAAGTATGTGAAGGCCACTTACCAGTTCCAGCAGTATGTGCCAGTGACCAAGGCCGTGACATTTGCCTTCAATACGGAGCTGGGCTGGGGCAAGGGGCTGGGCGGTAATGCTTACCCTATCTTCAAGAACTTCTATGCTGGTGGCCTGGGTTCGGTTCGGGGCTTTGAACAAGGTAGTCTGGGGCCTCGCGCAACAAAGTACATAGGCAGTAACGGGGTGAAAGACTACGGTAGTTACTCCTACTTGGGAGGAAACAAGAAGGCCGTCATGAACTTTGAGCTGATTGCTCCATTCCCAGGTGCAGGTAATGACAAGACCCTGCGCTGGTTTACGTTTGTAGACGTTGGCACTATTTACGGTGACAAGGAACAGACCCGAGGCCTTGGTGTTATAAACGCCGATGGCATGCGAGCATCAGCAGGTATTGGCTTGAGCTGGATTTCTCCGCTGGGACCACTGCGACTGGCTTGGGCGAACCCCATTCGCAAGCAAGCGGGTGATGAGTTGCAAAAACTTCAATTTCAAATTGGAACGGCTTTCTGATGAAAAAAATGTATCGCACATTGGCAGTTTCTGCCCTGCTGGGTGGTTTGGCATTGACCACCTACGCGCAAGAATTTAAAGCGGGCTTTGTGAACACGGATCGCATCTTCCGTGAAGCATCGTCGGCCAAAGCTGCACAAAGCAAGCTGGAGCAAGAGTTTTCCAAGCGCGAGCGTGAGCTGGTCACTGCAAGCAACCAGCTCAAGAGCGCATCTGAGGCTTTCGAGCGCGAAGCTCCCACGATGTCGGAGAGCCAGCGTCTGGCCAAGCAGCGCGCTTTGGTGGAGCAGGATCGTGACTTCCAGCGCAAGAGCCGTGAGTTCCAGGAAGACCTGAGCGTTCGCAAGAACGAAGAACTGGCGCGTGTGCTGGAGCAGGCCAACCGCGTAGTGCAGCAAGTGGCTGAAAAGGAAAAGTACGACATCATCCTGCAGGAAGCTGTCTACGTGAACCCCAAGCACGACATCACCGATAAAGTGATCAAGGCTTTGAATGACGCTTCCAAGTAAGCCTTGAGGCATGGAAGTGATTGTTCAGCTTGGACAAATACTCGATGCCTTGGGTGGTGAGCTGGTGGGAGGCAGTAGAGAGATACCCATCTCTCGGATTGCTCCTCTGGAGACTGCGGATGCAGGATCTATCAGTTTTCTGAGCAACCCAAGGTACGAAGCACAAATGGCCGCCTCCAAGGCGGCCTGTGTCGTTGTTGCGCCTGGTATGCGCGCTGCAGCTGAGCAGCGTGGTGCGTGCATTGTGGCGGCCAATCCCTATGTGTATTTCGCAAAGCTGACGCAGTTCTGGAAGGCGCAGCAGCAAGGCGGTGCACGGGTAGGGATTCATCCGTCTGCAGTCGTGGATGCGACGGCGCAGGTGGATGCTTCTGCCTATGTAGGGCCGCTGTGCGTGATTGGTGCAGGCGTCAAGATCGGCGCGAATACGGTGTTGACCTCGCGTGTGACGGTTGCCGATGGCTGTGAGCTGGGTCAGCGCTGTTTGGTCCATCCCGGGGTGGTGATTGGTGCTGATGGCTTTGGCTTTGCCAATGAGGCGGGCAGCTGGATCAAGATCGAGCAGCTGGGCCGTGTACGCATTGGTAACGATGTGGAAATTGGTGCCAATACCTGTATCGACCGCGGAGCGCTGGATGACACCGTGATTGAGGATGGTGTCAAGCTCGACAATCTCGTGCAGATTGCGCACAACGTCCACGTAGGCGAGCACACGGTGATTGCTGGCAATACCGGCATTGCAGGCAGTGCCCGCATTGGCAAACACTGCTCGATTGGTGGTGCGGCCAATATCCTTGGGCATCTGAGCATTGCAGATGGCACCAGTATTTCTCCAACATCCATGGTGACTCGCTCGATTCACCAGCCAGGCTTGTACACTGGCATCTTTCCCTTGCAAACCAATGAGCAGTGGGAAAAAAACGCCGCATCGCTCAAGCAATTGCATGTGCTGCGAGAGCGCATCAAAAAGCTGGAGCTTGCGATGCAAGCGGAAAAAAGCACGAACGGAAATTCATAATGGATATTCACGCAATTCTCAAGCAACTTCCTCATCGTTATCCTTTCCTGCTGGTGGATCGTGTTGTCGAGCTTGAGAGCAATAAGCGCATTCGCGCCATCAAGAACGTTACTTTTAACGAGCCTTACTTCATGGGGCACTTCCCGGGCCGCCCTGTGATGCCTGGCGTGCTGATGCTGGAGGCGCTGGCACAGGCTGCAGGCCTGCTGGCATTTGATGCCATGGGCCAGGTGCCTGATGAAAACAATATCTACTATTTCGTAGGTATTGACTCGGCACGCTTCAAGCGCCCTGTGGAGCCTGGTGATCAGCTGATTCTGGAAGCTTCGATCGATCGCGTGCGCGCAGGCATCTGGAAGTTCAAGGGTGTGGCTCGCGTGGGTGATGAAGTGGCCTGCGAAGCTGAGCTGATGTGCACCATGCGTTATGTAGGTCCTGAAAAGCAGGCTTGATGAGCAGCGCCAATATCCATCCCACCGCCATCATCCACGAAGGGGCGCAACTGCATCCTTCTGTGACTGTGGGTGCATACAGCGTGATTGGCAGTCATGTCAAAGTGGGTGCTGGCACGCGTATTGGGCCGCACTGCGTCATCGAAGGTCGCACCACCATTGGCGAAGACAACAATATTTTTCAGTTTGCGTCGCTGGGTGCGCAGCCGCAGGACAAGAAGTATGCGGGCGAGCCTACACAGCTGGTGATTGGTGACCGCAACACCATTCGTGAGTTCTGCACCTTCAATACGGGCACGGCGCAGGATACGGGTGTGACGCGCGTGGGCGATGACAACTGGATCATGGCCTATGTGCACATTGCGCACGACTGCGTGGTGGGCAACAACACCATCCTCGCCAACAACGCCACACTGGCTGGCCACGTGCATCTGGGCGACTGGGTGATTCTGGGTGGCCTCACAGGTGTGCATCAGTTCGTCAAAATCGGGGCACATGCCATGTCGGGCTTTGCCAGCCGCATTGCACAGGATGTGCCACCTTACATGATGGTGGAAGGCAATCCGCTGGCCGTGCGCGGCTTCAATATTGAAGGTCTGCGCCGCCGTGGCTTTACGCCAGAGCGTATTCAGGCTGTGAAGCAGATGCACAAGCTGCTCTATCGTCAAGGCCTGACCTTGCAGGCAGCACAAGCATCCATGGCTGAACTGGCGACAGAAATGCCTGAAGCAGTCGCTGACATCTGCCTGATGCAGGAATTTTTGCAAGCTTCCACCCGAGGCATTGCACGCTAGACATGTCGGTACAAGACACATTCCAGCCTCGCATAGCGATGGTGGCCGGCGAGACGTCAGGAGACTTGCTCGCCGGTTTGCTTTTGGACGGTATGCAGCAGCAATGGCCGCAAGTCCCAAGCTATGGCATTGGCGGTCCGCACATGCAGCAGCGTGGCTTTGAAGCGCTGTGGCCCAGTGAGCGACTGGCCGTACATGGCTACAGCTTTGAAGTGCTGATGCGGCTGTGGGACATCCTGTCCATCCGCAAGCAGCTGCGTGCGCGCCTGTTGCAGGATCGCCCCGATGTGTTTGTCGGGGTCGATGCGCCGGACTTCAATCTGGGCCTGGAGCAGGATCTGCGCGCGGCCGGTATCAAGACGGTGCATTTTGTCTGCCCCTCGATCTGGGCATGGCGTCCGGAGCGGGTGCACAAGATCCGTGCCGCGGCCGATCATGTGCTCTGCCTGTTCCCGTTTGAGCCAGAGCTGCTGGCACAGCATGACATCGCTGCCACCTATGTGGGGCACCCCCTGGCGCAAGTGATCCCCATGGAGCCTGACCGTGCGGCTGCACGTACCCGTCTGGGGCTGGAGCAGGACAAGCCGGTACTGGCTTTGCTGCCGGGTAGCCGCCGTGCGGAAGTGCAGTACATCGCCAGGCCCTTCATGCGGGCGGCAGCACTGCTCAAGCAGGAGTTTCCCGGCTTGCAGGTGGTATTGCCTGCGGTGCCAGCATTGCATGAGCGTCTGCTGGCCTTGTCGCATGAACTGCAAGTGGCGTCCTGGCTGAAGATTGTCAAAGGCCAGTCCCACGATGTGCTGGCGGCCTGTGACTGCACCTTGATTGCCAGCGGCACGGCTACCTTGGAGGCTGCTTTGTTCAAGCGCCCCATGGTGATTTCCTACAACATGCACCCCTGGAGCTACAAGCTCATGCGGCGCAAGCAATTGCAGCCATGGGTAGGGTTGCCCAATATTTTGTGTTCAGACTTCGTGGTGCCTGAACTCCTGCAAGACCAGGCTACGCCCAGAGCGCTTGCAGATGCGATTGCGCAGTGGCTGGACCACAGTGAGCACGCTCGGGTCAAGGTCCAGGCCATACAGGCGCGTTTTACCGCCTTGCACCACAGTTTGTTTCGAGACACCCCTCAGTTATCCGCACATGCCATCCAAAAAATCCTCTCTACCTGAGCAAAGCACACTGCCTTGGCATGCGCCAGGTCTGGTTGCCGGGGTGGATGAGGCAGGGCGTGGCCCGCTGGCCGGCCCCGTCGTCGCGGCAGCTGTGATTCTGGACGACCTGAACCCCATTGAAGGCCTGGCCGATTCCAAGAAGCTTTCTGCTGCACGTCGTGAAAAGTTGTTCGATGAAATCCGGGCCAAGGCCCTGTGCTTTTGCATTGCACAGGCTTCGGTCGAAGAAATTGACCGCCTCAACATCCTGCAGGCCACGATGCTTGCCATGCAGCGTGCCGTCAATGGCCTGCGCCTGAAGCCCAGTCTGGTACAGGTGGACGGCAATCGCATTCCCAGGCTGGATGTGCAGGCCGAGGCCATCGTCAAGGGTGATGCCAAGATCCAGGCTATTTCTGCGGCCTCCATTCTGGCCAAGGTGCATCGCGACCGCTGGTGTCAGGAGTTTGATCTGCAATACCCGGAATACGGTTTTGCAGCGCACAAAGGCTATGGCACAGCAGCACATTTGCAGGCGCTGCGTGGGCTGGGGGCTACGCCTGAGCATCGCCGCAGCTTTGCGCCCGTGGCGCAGGTGCTCCACATCTCGACAGCGCTTTCTGGCGCAGTGACAGAGCTATGAACATCACAGAAATTTCTTCGCGCGACAACGCGTTTGTCAAAGAACTGCGCCGCCTCTCGCGCGAAAGCGGCATGTACCGCAAGCTGGGCCATGTGTGGCTGGAAGGCGATCATCTTTGCCGCGCAGCGCTCACCCGTGGCCTGAAGCCCAAGGTGGCTGTTTTTTCCAAGTCTTTTTGGCCTCAAGCGCCCGTGGAGTGGGCGCAAGCAGCTAGTAAAGTCGTAGTGATTGACGATGCCTTGTTTGCTGATATCAGCGGGCTGGAGTCGCCTGCGCGCATGGGCTACATCCTGCCCTGGCAGGCAGGTGCGGAACTCCTGCCCCATGCTGCCGCCGTGGTGCTGGACCGTGTGCAGGATGCAGGCAATGTGGGCTCCATCTTGCGCTCGGCCTCTGCCTTTGGCTTCAAGCAAATCATTGCCATGAAGGGTACGGCTGCCCTGTGGAGTCAGAAGGTGCTGCGTGCAGGCATGGGGGCGCACTTTGCCTTGCACCTGGTCGAAGGTGTGGAGCCAGAGGCGCTGCAGCAGCTGCAGGTGCCGCTGCTGGTGACCAGTTCGCACCGTGGCGATCTGATTCATGAATCCACACTGCCATGGCCCTGTGCATGGGCGATGGGCCATGAAGGGCAAGGGGTGGGTGAGGCTGTGGAAGCCTTGGCTGCGCAGCATGTACGCATTGCGCAGCCCGGGGGCGAAGAGTCCCTGAACGTGGGCGCCGCCGCCGCTATCTGTTTGCATGCCAGTGCGCTTTCTGCACTGAAGTGAAGCAGCCACTCACACGGGTTTACAAGAGCCCGAGCAAGGCGGTGGATATAATGAGTGGCTTTTCAGCATTATTTCCATACGCCTAGCGACGCTTTCCTCGCCATTTATTGCAGACAAAGCAACATGCTCTACGACGCTAGGTCGCAGGAGCACGCGCTGGGCGTAACCGTATTTAGAACCGGAGAATCCAGTGCTTTTGTCTCTTCAGGGAAGCTTCCCATCCGCCATCCTGGCGCTCGCAGACGGCACGGTCTTTA
>JAEZZU010000188.1 GCA_023418355.1 Pseudomonadota bacterium
TTCCCGAAGCCATGTGGAACATCGTGCCCATTAATTTCGTTCTCGAATAAACAGTTACTCAGGAGTTTTCATGGAATCCCAATTCGGCATTGCCCACGTCTGGGCGCAAGGCGACTTTGTCACCCGCGGCGTGGCCATTCTGCTGCTGCTCATGTCCGTGGCATCGTGGGTGGTCATCATCGTCAAGGCCCTGGCGCTGGTGAAGTACAAGAAGTACGCCAAGGAGTCCAAGGACTTCTGGCACAGCGAGGACTTTGGCAGCGGCCTGAGCAAGCTCAGCAGCGACCCCGCCAATCCCTTCCGCTATCTGGCCCTGGAAGGCCGCGAAGCCATTGCCCACCACCGCAAGACCAGCGCACATCTGCATGACACACTGGACGTGTCTGACTGGGTCACCCGCTGCCTGCGCAACGGCATCAATGAGTTCACATCGCGCATGCAGGCAGGTCTGGCGATTCTGGCCTCCGTCGGCTCTACCGCCCCCTTCGTCGGTCTGTTTGGCACGGTCTGGGGCATCTACCACGCCCTGATCATGATCGGCACATCGGGCCAGGCCTCCATCGACAAGGTGGCTGGCCCCATCGGTGAAGCGCTGATCATGACGGCCTTCGGTCTGGCCGTGGCCATTCCCGCCGTGCTGGGCTACAACGCCATCGTGCGTGGCAACAAGGGCGTACTTGGCACGCTCAACAGCTTTGCCCACGACCTGCATGCCTTCTTTGTGACCGGCGCTCGCCTGACCGTAGACACCACCGGTGCAAGCTCCGATGGCAAGGTGCTTCCCATGAAGAAAGGCGCGTAAGCCATGTCTTTTGGCACCCAAGACGACAACGATGAAGTCATGAACGAAATCAACATGACGCCCCTGGTGGACGTCATGCTGGTGCTGCTCATCGTCTTCATCATCACCGTGCCCGTGATGAAGCATGCAGTCAACGTGGACCTGCCCCGCGCCTCCAACGAGCCTGAAGTGGTCAAGCCCCAGAACATCAGCCTGAGCATTGATGCCCAGGGCCAGTACCACTGGAACAAGGAAGCGATCAGCGACGACCAGCTCGTCGAGCGCCTGCAGGCAGAAGCCGCCAAGGACCCTCAGCCTGATCTGCACATCCACGGCGACAAGGAAGTGCGCTACGAACGCGTGGCCAAGGCCATGGCTGCTGCACAGACTTCAGGCATCCGCAAGATTGGCTTCATCACCGAGCCTGAAAAATAGACACGGCGATTCCCACTCTCTGCTCAGCCTTGCACGCCCTGCGCCTGCAGGGCTTTTTCATATCCATGTCTTAAAAAAGATAGCTTTCAGCGCCTGTATTTACTTGTTTTCAAATACTTTTCTATTTCAAATGATTGATAGACAAGCGCAAACAGCTCTCTTTTTTGCATAAAACACTGCCGAGGCTGTGGAATAAAAAAAGCTTGCGCTTTAAATGAGAATTGTTATCATTAACACACGTTCAACGCCATCACAGATTCACACCATGCAAGCCACACTCCCCCTCCCAACCACGCGCCGCGCCCATTCCGCTCAGCCCGTTCTGGCAGACCGTGCGCCTGCATTCCAGGAACTGTGCCTGGACAGCGAGGCCCTGCTGCGCGGCAACAAGTCCGTCACCATTGCACACAACGGAGCCATCTACCGCCTGCAGGCCACCAAGCTCGGCAAGCTGATTCTGACCAAGTAAGCACATTCATGGTTCATCGTGGGGCGAGACGGGGTCCTCTCCGTCTCGATTGGGCCAGCCAACAAAGCATTCATCGGGCATTGCGTAGCCAGTCTCTTTTTTCCACGCCACACACCCAACAAAAAAGCGACCACCAGGGTCGCTTGCTTGTTTGCAGGCTTGAACGCTGAGGTTTACAGACCCAGCGCCGCAATACCGGCCTGCGCCACCTGTGCATCTTCGGTGGACTTCACGCCCGACACACCCACCGCGCCCAGCACCTGACCGTCCTTGACGATCATCACACCACCTTCGAGCAGACCATCCACATAAGGCACGCTCAGGAAAGCATTGCGGCCGTTGTTGATCATGTCCTCAAACGCCTTGGTGTCCTTGCGGCCTACGGCAGCAGCACGCGCCTTGGCTGGAGCGATGTGCGAGGAAATGGGCGCTGCACCATCCAGACGCTGCAGCCACAGCAGGTGGCCGCCATCGTCGACGATGGCAATCGTCACCGCCCAGTTGTTCTTCAGCGCTTCTGCTTCAGCCGCAGCAGCGATTTTCTTGACGTCAGCCAGCTCCAGTTCGTACTTGTTTTTCATTGCTCAGGGTCCGTAGTAAGTTGCAGCGCCTGAGCATACTGATAAAGTGTGAGCTCGCCTGATCCTTGTGCGCAAAACATTCCATACAAAAATAAACAAGGCAAAACCTGCGTTCCGCGCATCCATCATGACGCCGGAACTTCTTGCGCCGCGCGCCACTCTTAGAATGGGTGACGAAAGCGCATCGCTTTTTTGCAAACAGGAGAAATCAAACAATGAACCACCCTATCAACACTTGGGACACTGCAGGCTACGGCATCTCGCAGCAGCAGCGCCACAGAGTGCTGCGCAACACCTACTGGCTGCTGGCACTGAGCCTGCTGCCAACCGTGTTAGGCGCATGGGTTGGCGTGGCAACCGGCATCACTGCCGGGCTGACAGGCTTTGTGGGCCTGATCGTCTTCATGGTCGGTGCCTTTGGCTTCATGTTCGCCATTGAAAAGACCAAGAACTCGGCCGCCGGCGTGCCTGTGCTGCTGGGCTTCACCTTCTTCATGGGCCTGATGCTCTCGCGCCTGATCGCCATGGTGCTGGGTTTCAGCAATGGCTCGCAGCTGATCATGACTGCCTTCGCCGGCACCGCTGGCGTCTTCTTTGTCATGGCATCGCTGGCCACCGTCATCAAGCGTGACCTGTCCGGCATGGGTAAGTGGCTGTTTGTGGGCGCCATGGTGCTGATGGTGGGTGCCATCATCAACGTGTTTGTGGGCTCCTCCGCAGGCATGATGGCCATCTCCATGCTGGCCATCGGCATCTTCTCGGCCTACATGCTGTACGACATCAAGCAGATCATCGACGGCGGTGAAACCAACTACATCAGCGCCACTCTGGCACTGTATCTGGACATCTTCAACGTGTTCCAGAGCCTGCTGGCACTGCTGGGCATCATGGGCGGCGAACGCGACTAAGCGTCACGCACGCACCTGCAAGGCTCCTTCGGGAGCCTTTTTCACGCCCATCGCCTACAAAGTGCTTAAGTTTTTGTTCCCTGCTGTCGATAATCCAGCCACATGCCAAAGATGATTCACTCCATTCGTCCTGCTTTCTTGCTGTTGCCAATGACTGCAGCGCTGCTGGCAGGCTGTATAGAACAAGTGCCGGGCCTTGGCCCTGACCCACGCACCGTGGTGCGTGAAAACGAAGCCAAAGCCATCGGCGGAGCCTGCCGCCATGCCATGCGCGGCATTGAGGACTGCTATGCCCTCAATCCGCAGGCGCCCAAGTCCATGATTTTTACGGGCTGGAAAGAGATGGATGAATACATGCGCGAGCACAAGATAGAAGGCATTCCTTCTGTGCTGCCGCCCAAAGCCAACACTCCCAAGCCCGCAGTCGAAGAAGAAATAGAAACCGAGTACAAAAAGCCTCGCAGCTAAGCGCTGCCAAGCGCAAACAGGTTTTGGACCGCTCCATAAGCAAAGCCCGGAAGGCATATACCTTCCGGGCTTTTTCATGGGTATCGCGCAAAGGGGCTTATTCAGCGCGCTCAAACACCGCCATGGACTCCACGTGCGCCGTGTGCGGGAACATGTTGACCACGCCAGCAGCCACACAGCGGTAGCCCGCCTGATGCACCAGCAAGCCTGCATCGCGCGCCAAAGTAGCGGGGTTGCAGCTCACGTACACGATACGCTTGGGGAACTGCCAGTTTTCATGGCCTTCGGGCAGGGGCGGCAGCAAGTCAGGCTGCTCTTCGGTAGCCACGCCCGTCTGCTTGGCACCAATGCGGATCTGGTGAATATCCGCCAGCGCCTTGGACAGCGCAAATGCGCCTTCGCGGGGAGGGTCCACCAGCCACTTGTCCGCATTGCCGTCTGCCATCAGCAGCGCAGGCGTCATATTGAACAGGTTACGGCCCACAAAGGTCGTGGGGGCCAGCTTGTCAGACGCACTGCGCTGTGCATTGTTGGCCGCGTAGTTTTCGTGTGAACGCTGCACCAGTGCGTCCGAGCCTTCAATGCCGAGCACTTCGCGCGCCATGGTGGCAATGGGCAGGGTGAAGTTGCCCAGACCACAGAACCAGTCAATGACGCGCTCGTCCTTCCTGGCATCCAGCAGACGCAGCGCACGCGTGACCAGCACGCGGTTGATGTGGGGGTTGACCTGCGTAAAGTCCGTAGGCTTGAAGGGCATGGTGATGCCAAAGTCCGGCAGGCTGTACGACAGTTGCGCTGTAGGCTCATCCATCAGGTGCACGGTGTCCGGCCCCTTGGGCTGCAGCCACCACTGCACGTTGTGCTGCTCACCAAAGGCACGCAGGCGCTGCTTGTCGGCATCGCTCAAAGGCTCCAGATGGCGCAGCACCAGCGCCGTCACGTGGTCACCGCAGGCCACTTCAATCTGGGGGCAGGTTTCACGGGCATCCAGGCTGGCGATCAGTGCGCGCATGGGCAGCAGCATGGCATCCACATGGGGTGGCAGCACCTTGCAGGTTTCCATGTCCGCGATGTAGCGGCTCTTGCGCTCGTGGAAACCCACCAGCACCTTGCCCTTCTTGATCACATAGCGCACCGCCAGACGGGCGCGGTAGCGATAGCCCCAGGTGGGGCCTTCAATGGGGCGCATCATGGTCTCGGGCTTGACCTTGCCCAGATGCCACAGGTTGTCTTCCAGCACGCGCTGCTTGATGGCAACCTGGCCACTGACATGCATGTGCTGCATCTTGCAGCCGCCGCAGGCACCTTCGTGCAGGCCAAAGTGGGGGCAGCCGGGCTGCACGCGCTGCGAAGACTCGCGCTTGACCTCCATCAGCGTGGCGGCCTCCCAGTTGTTTTTCTTGCGATGCACATTGGCCGTGACCAGCTCTGTGGGCAAGGCGCCATCGATGAACACCACCTTGCCATCAGGCTTGCGGGCCACGCCCTTGGCTTCCATGTCCATGGAGACGACTTCCAGCCAGCCTTCGGGCAGGTTGGGATCGCCAGCAGGCATGTCTACGTAATTCGAATCGGGGGAAATCTTGTCGTTCTGGTCACTCATGATGGCGACATTGTCTCAGGCTCGCGGCGCTTGTGAACAATGCCTGACCGGAAAACCTGCAGCCGCGTGAAATCAATGAGCAGCGCTGCACATGCGCCGCAACCATGCCCGCTGGCTATTTATGTGGCCTGCATGCCCCTGCGACAGACAGGAACGGCCCACGATCAAGTAAGCTTGGCACCACCATCACTGCCCAGCCCTCGCATGTCTGCTGCCTTTTTATGCCCCACGCACTGTGTGCTGAGCGCGCCTTTGCGCCAACGTCCTACCGCATCAGCGAAAGCCTGAGACGTACAGTCCATGCTGTCTCCATGGATTCAGCCATTTTCAAAAATGGGGGATGTCTTGAATAAGAAATTCAAAAAAAAATCGACCATATACGCCGCACTCCTGCCACTTTTCTCCGGCTGTACCAGCTCAGGGCAGGCACCAGACTTTCTGATACTGAACTCCTATTTCCCCAGCTGGCTCGTCGGCGCCATTGCAGCCATCGTGATCACGGTCTGCATTCGCGTGCTTTTCATCAAGCTGGATCTGGACAATTACTTTCCTTTCAGATTTTTTGTCTACGCGGCGCTTTGGCTGAGCATTTCCATCGCATTTACGTATATTTATTCGCCAAGGTGAAGCCATGACGAGCACCACAGAATCTGCCAGCAAAAAGCCTTTGGCGGCCAAACTCATTGCCGTATTGATTTTTCTGGGTCTGCTACTCAGCCTGTTCCTTTTCCACCGCCATCAGGAAGACAATGTCTCTTCGGATGATGCAGTCATCCAGGCCAATGTCGTCCATATCAGCACCGCCGTGCCCGGCAAGATCGCCGAGCTGCTGGTGCACGACGGCGCACGTGTCAAGCGTGGCGATGTGCTCTTCCGTCTGGAGCCTGAGCTCTACCAGTGGCGTGTGGAGCAGGCTCGTGCGGAGCTGGCCATTGCCCAGGCTGCGCTGAACACCAAGGGCCGGGTCATCAAGGCCGAATCCGCCAACGCCACCATTGCGCAGGAACAGATCACACGCGCCAGAACCAATCTGGCTCTGGCACAGCGCACGGTAGAACGTCTGCGCCCACTGGTTGCACAGGGCTATGCCACACAGCAGGAACTGGACATTGCACTGACGGCCGAACGTGACGCACAAATCAGCCTGTCCCAGGCCGGCTCACAGAATCAGGCAGCCCAGCATCTGGTCGGTCAGGCCGATGCAGCACAGGCTGCCGTGCAGGTAGCAGAGGCTGCCGTTGCCATCGCCGAGAAGGCACTGGAAGACACCGTCGTCCGTGCCCCGCATAATGGACTGGTCGTCGGTCTGCGCGTAGGCACAGGCGAGCGCCTGCTGCCAGATCAGGCACTGTTCACCCTGATTGAGACACAAAGCTGGTACGCCCAGGCCCTGTATGTAGAGACGGAGCTGTCCAATATTCCGCTCGGTGCCTGCGCTTCCGTCTATGTGCTGGCTGATCCCAAGCGTGAAATCAAAGGCAAGGTCGTCAATATTGGCTGGGGCGTGAACAATGAAGAAGTCATCAATCTGCCTCGCAGCCTGCCCTATGTGCAAAAGTCGCTGAACTGGGTACGCGTGGCACAGCGCTTTCCCGTGCGCATTCAGCTGGACAACCCGCCTGCTGATCTGATGCGCGTGGGTGCATCGGCCACTGTCACCATCCGTGCACAGCAGTCATGCGAATGAGCGGGTCCACACTGCAGCACTTCCTGCGCACGGAACTGGCGCCCTATGAAGGGCGCCTGGCCATGACATGGCGCACGGCGCTGGTCTGCGCTCTGGTGGCCATGGTCTTCATGGTCTATCAGATCCCGCTGGCGCCCATTGCCTGCTATCTGGTGCTGTTTGTCGTCAAGCCCAACTCCACCGACAGCCTGCTCATGGGCATTGGCGTGATCGTGCTGGTGGGCATCATGATTCCCATTCTGGTGGGGCTGGCCGTGCTGTCGGTAGACAGCCTGCTGGTGCGCATGCTCATCCTCAGCATTGGCTCCTTTCTTTTCATGTACCTCAGCGTGGCCAGCAAGGTCGGAGAAGTCGGCAGCATCGTGGCCCTGGTGATTGGCTTCATCATGACCCTGGTCGGCATTGCCCCCTTTGGTGAGCTGCTGACCCGTGCCATTTTGTACGCCGCGCTGATGGCGGTGGCCCCCATGGCCATCATGCTCATTGTGCTGGCCATGCTCGGCCCCTCGCCTGCACGTCTGGCACAGCGCCACCTGCTGCGCCGCAGTGAGACGCTGGCTGCCGTTGTCAAAGGCCATGCCCCAGCCTCTGAGCTGCTGCCCTATCTGCGCGAAGGCAATGCAGACATCGACAAGATGCTGCTCTTTGCCACGCTGTTTTTTCTGCTGCCCAGACAGCGTTTGCAGCAGCTCAAGCAGCTGGCACAAAGCCAGTACCAGCTCATGGCGGCCTGGAGGGCGCTGCCGGCTGACTCCGTCCCCAGCGAACTGCGCGTCCGCTGGGGACAATATTGCGACCACGTCGTCGAGGCTCTGCAACACGGCCGTCTGCTGCAACAGCAGGCCCCCGTCAACAGCGACCAGCCACTGCCTGTGCTGCTGCAGGACATTGAGGCACGCTTTCAGCATTTGCCCGCGCTGCCGCCCTATGCCATTGAAAAGTCACCGCTGCCCAAGGATGGCTTTTTCAACAGCGATGTCAGGCGCAACAGCAGCTATACGGAATTTGGTACCAAGGTCACTTTCTGTGCCGTAGTCTGCTACCTCACCTATACCGCGCTGCAGTGGCAGGACATCCATACGGCGATGATCACCTGCTATGTGGCCGCACTGGGCACCGTGGGCGAGACCATTCACAAGCTGGTCCTGCGCATCTGCGGCTGCCTGGTGGGCGCTGCCATGGGCATTGCGTCAATCTACTTTCTGATGCCGCACATGACCAGCATTGGCCAGCTCATGGCCTTGGTGTTTGCCGGCTGCATGGTTGCAGCCTGGGTCGCCCAGGGCTCGGAGCGCATTTCCTACGCTGGCGTACAGATTGGCCTGGCCTTTGTGCTGACTGTGCTGCAGGGCTTTGGCCCAGACGTCAAGATTTCTGTGGCACTGGACCGTATCTATGGCATTTTGCTGGGCAACTTCATGCTGTTCATCGTGTTCACGCAGATCTGGCCCGTCAGCTCGGCCTCACGTGTGATCAAGATGCTCAAGCAGCACATCCGAGGGCTGGACCTGTTCATCCATGAGCCCAAGGCTGCGCTGCAGATGCAGGCTGCATTGCCTGAGCTGCTGCCACAGCTGCAGACCCTGCGTGAGCAGGTCATCTCCAGCAAATACGAAGCCGCCGTACTGCACATTCCTGTCTCTGAGCAAACCCGCATGCAGCAAAGCATCAACGCGCTCGAGAGCATTTATCTGCAAACTGCTTTTGGCGAGCTTTCGCTCGAAGACCCCAAGATTCAAGAACAAGTCCATGCCCTGCAAAACAAAGTCATGGCTGGAGGACTAAGCTGATGCCATTACGCCCCTGTTTCCGTTCCGGCTCTGCAGGCCTTGCTGCCCTGGCACTGGGCGCACTGACGGGCTGCACCACACCTGCAGACCTGCGCCTGCCTGAAACACCTGAGCATGCCTGGCAGGCCGACAGCAGCGCCTGGGATCTGCCTGCTCAGTCCAGTGCTGCCCAGACAGCTGGCGATGGCAAGGTGTTTTCCATCCCTGCCGTGCCAGAACTGCAAACCTTCAAACCCAGCGCCGCCTACCCCAGCGACACCGCGCTGACGCTGCCGCAGCTCATCGACATCGCCCAGCGCGAAAACCCCAGCACGCGGCTGGCCTGGAACCGCGCGCGCGAAGCCGCCCTCTCCATTGGCCTGACCGATGCGCTGTTTCTGCCCTCACTCACCGCCAGCGTCATCACCGGTGAGCAGCGCTTGCGCATTCCCGTCAAACTGCCACTGGTTGGAGAAACGATTGATGTCAACAACAAGGTCAGCGGCACCACGCCCATGCTGACGCTGACCTGGCTGCTGTTTGACTTTGGTGAGCGCGATGCCATCCGTGAAGGCAGCCAGTACGCTGCACTGACGACCAATATTCTGTTCAATGCCGCACACCAGAAGATCATCCGTGACGTCACCGATGCCTACTACCGCTACAGCGCTGCGCGCACCAATTCGCAGCTGGCTCGCCAGTCACTGAAGCAGCACGAGCATGTGCTGCAGGCCGTGACCGCACGTCTGGAAGGTGGGTTAGCCACACGCATTGACCTGGCGCTGGCCCGACAGGCGCTGGCGCAGGGCAAGCTGAATGTGGTCACCCATGAAGGGCTGGAGCGCACCAGCTACCTGGCACTCCTGCAGGCCGTAGGGATGCCGCCGGACACCAAGCTGCAGGTGGCAGCGCCAAGACTGCAGGACCTCCCCTCCTCCGCCACGCCTTTGACCCAGCAGCGCATCGAACAGGTGATTGCACAGCGCGCCGACATCGCGGCCGCCTACGCAGCCGTCAAGATCGCCGATGCAGGCAAGCGTGCTGCGCAAGCCGCCTTCATGCCCAAGGTCTACATGGGCGCAGGACTGGCCAAGAACAATTCCACCTTCCAGGCCGGCAATCTTCCGGGCCTCGGTGTGCAGAACACAGCCTCCGGGGTGCTGCTCGGCATTTCGATACCGCTGTATGACGCAGGCTTGCGCTCCACCCAGCTGAGCAAGGCCGAACTGGCCAAGGAGCAGGCACAGCTGCAGCTTGAACACCTGCAGATGACGGCCGTGCGCGAAATCGTCGCTGCCGAACAGGTCCTGCAGACCACCCTTGAAAGCCATGAGGCCGCCAAGGAACTGGTGGAAACCGCAACCGTGGTGCATGACGCCTCGCTGGAGGCCTACAAGGTTGGACGCATCAGCACCGTGCTGCTCACCGAATCCGCCATCCAGCTCAACAAAGCCAACCAGGCACTGGCAGAAGCGCAATATGCCGCCGTAGCCGCCGCGGCGAATCTGGCCTTTGTCATGGGCACCATGGTGTCGGCCGATACGCAGTGGCTGCCCACAGCAGGCAACACCTCCTTGCCCGAAGCCCAGCCCGCTACCATGCCACCAGCGCTGCCCAGCCGTTCACAACCGTGACGGTGTAGCCCCAGAACACCAGCCCTGCCTGCCGCTTGCCGCGACAGGCAACGATTTCTTCGAGGAGAATACCATGTGTACATCGCTGCTCTACACCGATGCCAACCATGCCCCCTATGCCGGCCGCACCATGGAGCTGCCCTACAAGCTGTCCTACTTTGCTGCAGGCTCCGAGTTTCAATCTGCGGTCAAAGGCCATGCCACGCTGAACTACCAGTCGAAATACGCCTTTATTTCGGTGACCGTGCCCGACCCCGTCTCCAAGGATCTGAAGGTGGCAGAAGGCATGAATGCAGCAGGCCTGAGCTTCAGCCTGCTGGCCTTTGCCAGCACTGAAGGCCCTGAGGACCAGCTCAGCAAGACCCAGTCAGCGCTGGCAGCTATTGATCTTGGAGCATGGACACTTGCCAGCTTCGCCACCGTAGCAGAAGTCAAGCAGGCCCTGGAGCAGACACCTGCCCTGGTCACCGCCCTGCTGCCCTTTGGCGTACTCAAGACACCGTTCCACTACACCCTGCACGATGCCACGGGTGCTTCCATCGTCATCGAGTTTGCCAATGGCCAGCAAAACGTCATCGACAACCCGATTGGTGTGATGACCAATGGGCCTGAGTTCCAGTGGCACCTGACCAATCTGAACAACTACACCTTTCTGAGCAACAAGGACCAGTCCAGGCTCACCATCAACGGCGTCAAGCTGCAGCAGCCTGACTCCGGCATTGCCACCGTAGCCCTGCCTTCGTCCAATACTTCGGTGGGTCGCTTTGTGCGGGCCGTGTACTACGCCACCTTTGCCGAAAAAGCCAAGACGGCTGAGCAGGCGCTGGTGACCCTGGCGCATGTGATGAACAATTTCGACCGCCCACGCGGCATCACGGTGGACGAGCGCTTCAAGTCCGGCATGCAGGACATGACCGCCCCCGGCATTACGGGCCATCCGCTCTACATCTCCGAATACACCTCCTGGACGGTGCTGTCCGATCTGAAGCAGCGCAGGCTCCATATCCGCAGCTACAACGCGCTGAACTACATCAGCATCGATCTGCAGCAGCTGCAGCAATCAGGCGCTGCCAGCAAGCATCTGGAGCTGGCGCAGTTTGCAGCTCAGGCTGGCGACATCACGAACGCCTTCCTGTAAGCACCTCCTACCCAAAAACAAAAGCCTGCACCAGTGATCTGATGCAGGCTTTTTTGTGTGCTGAATGACGCTGAGCAGCGCTTACTTCAGATAGTTATCGACGAGCAGATGCTCCACATCTTCCAGGCGACCGCTGATCAGTGCCTTGGCGGAATACAGCGTGGTACTCACGACCTGGCTGGCCTGCACGGTGGGCGGCATCACCAGCTCAAAAGGCGAGGTATGCACGCTCAGCAGCCCCGGGCCAGGCTGCGCCAGCAGTTCGCGCACACCGGCTTCCACTTCATCGGCCTTGCGCACGCTGCGGCCCCACATACCCAGCGCCTGGGCCACCGCGCCAAAGTCCGGATTGATGAGGTCGGTGTAGTTGTTGAGCAGGCCATCGACCTTCTGCTCCAGCTCCACAAAGTTGAGCGAGCCGTTGTTGAGCACCACGATCTTGATGGGCAGCTTTTCCTGCAGTGTGGTGATCAGGTCCCCCATCAGCATGGCCAAGCCCCCGTCGCCGGAGACGGAAATCACCTGCCGCCTCGGGAAAGCCTTCTGCGCACCCAGTGCCTGCGGCATGGCGTTGGCCATGGTTCCGTGCAGCATGCTGGTGAGCGTGCGGCGTTTGCCATTGACCTTCAGGTGGCGCAGCAGCCAGGCCATGGAAGAGCCACAGTCGGCGGCAATAATGGCGTCATCGGCAGCCAGATCGCTGATCACGCGGTACACATGCTGTGGGTGAATCACATCGCCCTTGCCCACGCGCTCCTGCGCTTGCAGGGTCTTGAGCGCCTGCTCACGGTGGTGCAGACAGGTCTGCAAGAAGCTGTCATCCGTCTTTTCAACCAGCAGCGGCAGCAGTGCCTGCAGCGTGGGCACGATGTCGCCCACCACACCCACGTCCACCGGATGGCGGCGACCCAGATGCATCACCTCCTTGTCCACCTGGATGATGCGTGCTTTGTTCGGGTAGAACTGCGACCAGGCAAAGTCCGCACCGAGCAGCAGCAGCGTGTCGCACTGCTCCATCATTTCGTAGCCCGAGGAAATACCCAGCAGCCCGGTCATGCCCATGTTGAAGGGGTTGTCGTATTCGACAAAGTCCTTGGCGCGTGAGGTATGCCCAATCGGTGCCTTGAGCTTGCTGGCCAAGGCAATCAACTCATCATGCGCCCCTTCCACACCGGAGCCGCAGTAGATCGCGACCTTTTTGCCCTCGCCCAGCAGCTTTGCCATGGCCTGCAATTCGGTATCCGAAGGGCGCACCACAGGCTGCGGTACATGCACGCTGAAAGGCAGACCTTCCGGGGCAGGCGCGCTGCTCACATCGACCGGCACCACCACCAGCGCCACGCCGCGCTTGTTCAGCGCAGCCTGGCAGGCCTGCGTCAGAATGCGGCGCGCCTCGCTGGGGTGGTTGATCTGCTGGGCAAACACCGTGCACTCGCTGTAGACCTTGAGAAAGTCCACTTCCTGCGGGAACTGTGTGCCCAGCTGCGGCGTGGCCAGCTGGCTGGCAATCAGCACGACGGGCGAACGGTTGCGGTTGCTCTCAAAAATACCGTTGATGAAGTGCAGACTGCCCGGGCCGCAGGAGCCGGCACACACCGCCAGCTGCCCGGTCAGCAGCGCATCAGCGCCCGCAGCAAAGGCGCCTGCCTCTTCATGGCGCATATGCACCCATTCCAGCTTTTTGCTCCTGTGGATGGCATCGGTGAAATAGTTCAGCGTATCGCCCACGATGCCATAGCAGCGCCGTGCGCCTGCCTGCGCCAGGATATCCACCATCAAATCCGCTACACGTTGCGTCATCCCTGCTTCCTTTATGTCAGTTGGTCAAAGCCAGTTACGTTGGTTGACTTGCGCACTGATTGTTCAGGACAGCAGCCCTGCAGGGTGTCAGCCAATTCCTGATATGCCAACCGTTGGTGCAGCTGGCTGGCACGTTAGGATGGCAGCCATGAAACCTCAGCTCTACATACTTACTGGCGCTTCACGCGGCATGGGTCTGGCCATGGCCCGCCACATCCTCAGCCAGGGACACCACCTGATCACCATGGCGCGCCGTCGCAATGACGAACTGGACACTGTAGCCCGGACACAGCAGGCCACGCTGGAGCAGTGGCAGCATGACCTGTCCACCCCCGAGGCTGCCGCCCAGCAGCTGCGTACCTGGCTGTCTGCACAGGAAGAAAGCCGCTATGCCCGCGTGGTGCTGATCAACAACGCAGGCGTCATTCCCCCGATTGCACCGCTGGCGCACACGGACTGGAGTGCCATCAGCCACGCATTGCGCGTAGGTCTGGAAGCGCCCATGCTGCTGACTTCGGCCTTTCTGCAGGCTACCGAACACTGGAGCATTCTCCGCCGCGTGCTCAATATCTCTTCCGGACTGGGCCGCCGCGCCATTGCTTCGCAGGCCACCTACTGCGCGGCCAAGGCGGGCATGGACAATTTCTCGCTGTCCGTGGCGCTGGATGAAGCGGCCAAGCCCAATGGCGCCAAGATCTGCTCGCTGGCCCCCGGCGTGATTGACACCGACATGCAGCTGCAGCTGCGCAGCGCCAGCGTGCAGGACTTTCCGGGCGTTGGCCGCTTTGCGGATCTGAAAGCCAGCGGCCAGCTCACCTCGCCCGAAGCAGCCGGTGCCCGCGTGCTGGCCTGGCTGGAGCGCGAGGACTTTGGCGACCCTGTGATTGCGGATGTACGGCAGGCATAGCCCTGCTCGATTGGCGCTGCATGGCTTCGTGCAACGCGCAAAGAACATCCTGAGCCAATGCCGAATCGGAATGTATTTTTTGCAGAGTTTGGCCTTGCACAAACCATTACGGCGCTAACATTCACACATCCCAAGAACCTGTCTGAGTCAAGTGGGCCACACAGCGCTGTGTGATCTGATCGGTCAGCACAGCCCGTGATCATCCCGCAGGCAACCCCTGCGGGCTATATACAGGCAGGTTCCATAGAGGAACTCCGCGCCAGATGGTGAACACCCTTTCGCTGTCGACAGGCCCACAAATTTGCTTGAAAGCAGCTGTCCGTTCTGTCGCACAAGGCGCAGAGCCTGCTGCTGTTTTAGATACCTGTGTTCTGGAGACCCTCATGTACCGCAAACTGATCACCTGCACTGCCCTGGCTTTGACTGCAGGTGTTGCCGCCCCCGCCTTTGCCCAAGGACCTGCCGACTATCCCAGCAAGGCCATTCGTCTGGTGATTCCATTTCCTCCAGGTGGCGGCACAGACATCCTCTCCCGCGTTGTCTCCAACAAGCTGACCGAAGCCACAGGCTGGACAGTGGTGCCCGAGAACAAGGCCGGCGCAGGCGGCACCATCGGCATTACGGAAGCAGCCAAGGCAGCGCCTACCGGCTACGACATGGTGATGGGCCAGAAAGATAACCTGGTGCTTGGCCCTTATCTGTACAAGAGCCTGCCCTGGAACCCCGTCAAGGACCTGAGCCCTGTGGCACACGTGGCCTACACGCCCGTGATCATTGCCACCAGCGTGAACTCCCCCTACAAGACGATTGCAGACGTGATCGCAGTGGCCAAGGCCAAGCCCAACCAGATCACCTACGGCTCCCCCGGCAACGGCACCAGCATTCACATTGCTGGCCACCTGTTTGAAAAGGCTGCCAACATCAAGCTGACCCACGTGCCCTACAAGGGTTCCAACCCCGCGCTGATGGATGCCATCGCCGGCAATGTGGACCTGCTGGTGTCTTCCGTGCCTTCAGCCATTGGCCAGATCAAGGCCGGCAAGCTGCGCCCTCTGGCCGTGACCTCTGCCCAGCGCGCCACTTCGCTGCCTGATGTGCCCACCATGCAGGAACAAGGCATCAAGGGCTTTGACGTGAGCACCTGGTACGGTCTGTTCATGCCCGCTGGCACACCTGCCGCCATCACCGCCAAGATGAATGCCGAAGTGAACAAGCTGCTGGCCCAGCCTGCCGTGCAGGAAGCCATTCTGGCCCAGGGTGCCGAGCCCAAGGCCATGAGCATTCAGGAGTTCGAAACCATGTTCCGCGAGGACTTCGCCAACTCCAAGGCCGTGGTTGAAGCTTCTGGTGCCGTGATCCAGTAAGCATTCCACACAGCCTCACGCACAACGCCCTGGTCTCTGCCGGGGCGTTTTTTTATGGCTGCAAAATCCACTCCGCTATTTGAAAGTAGAGCATTCAGCGCTTGATGCATAAGCCCTGAAGGGCAATTTCATGCGTAAACCACAGAACCATCCTCCTGAGCGTCACGCACACAGGATGCGTGCCTGAAGGCACTTGCTTTCGCTCATGGCTTGTGCATGAAGCTCATGATCCTGACTGCGCATGAAGCCATAAAAAAAAAGGAGCAGCCTGCGCTTGCTCCTTCTGCTTTGGCGTTCGATGGAACGCGTAAGAACGGCTTCTCAACCCACCTTGATCCATTGTTGCCACACTGGGGCCACCAGGCATGCGCCACGAAGTATCAAAGGGGTTGACACCGGTCTTACTGCGACAGCTTGAACACTTCCACCGTCTTGACCAGCTCCGCCGCCTGCTGATTCAGGCTCTGGGCTGCAGCCGCCATTTCCTCCACCAGCGCTGCGTTCTGCTGGGTGGCCTGGTCCATATTCGTGATGGCTTCGCCCACCTGCGACACACCCGCGCTTTGCTCATGGCTGGCAGCGCTGATTTCCTGGAACAGGGTGCTCACACGCTGGATGGATGCGACCACACGTTCCATCATGGCGCCCGCTTCATTGACCTGGTCACTACCCACATTGACGCGCTGCACGCTGTCGTTGATCAGCTGCTTGATCTCCTTGGCCGCTTCCGCACTGCGCTGGGCCAGTGAGCGTACTTCGCCTGCCACGACCGCGAAGCCACGGCCCTGTTCACCGGCACGCGCCGCTTCCACGGCGGCGTTCAGCGCGAGGATGTTGGTCTGGAAAGCAATGCCGTCAATCACGCCAATGATGTCCGCAATCTTGCGGCTGCTCTCGTCAATGCCCTGCATGGTCTGGATGACCTGACCCACCGAAGCACCGCCCTGCTGCGCGATCTCCGAGGCTTCCTGTGCCAGGCGGTTGGCATCCACGGCATGGTCGGCATTCTGGCGCACGGTCGAGCCCAGTTCTTCCATCGAAGCTGCCGTTTCCTCCAGTGCACTGGCCTGCTCTTCCGTACGGCTGGACAGATCCGAATTGCCCGAGGAAATCTGCGAGCTGGCCGAAGCCACGTTCTGTGCACCTTCGCGCACGCGGGCCACCAGCTGCTGCAGGCTTTCCTGCATGCGGTGCAGCTGGTACATCAGGCTGAAGTCATCGCCACTGCGAACGGTAATCTTGCGGGTCAGATCGCCCTGCGCCACGCGCTGGGCCAGATCGGCTGCATCGCTGGGCTCACCTCCAATGGGGCGCAGCACCAGACGGTCCACGGCCACGGCCAGGCCCAGCGAGGTCAGCGCAATGCTCAGCAGACACAGACCCACGGCCATCCACTGCAATGCGCGAACCTCTTCCAGAATCTTGTCCGTAGGCACGGTAGCCATGAACGCCCAGGCCGTATCCAGACCCTTGAACTGCATGGGCACCAGCATGGATGTGGCCTGCGCATTGTCCAGCAGCGGGTCATTGAACACCACCTGGTGGTGTTGTCCCGCACGCAACTTGTTCAGCAAGGCTTCCACCATGCCCTGCTCAAAGCCCATGGCTGTGTTGAGCTTCTTGCCCACGTTCGCGGGGTCTTTGTCGCCCAGGAAAATACCGCCGTTGGACAAGATGCTGGCGTAGCCTGTCTCATAGACCGAAATGCCATGCGCCAGATCCTGCAGATCTGCCAGCGCCACGCCCACACCTGCAACACCCACAAAGCTGCCATTGACCACAATGGGCACAGCCACTGCCGTCTGCAGAATTTCCTTGCCCGCCAGGTTGTACTTGAAGGGCTCCATCAGCGCGCTCTTGTGCGTGGCTTTGGGCTGCAGGTAATAAGCCTCCGACTCATAGCCGGCCACAGGACCCAGCACGGGATTGCCACTATCGCTGCGCATGACCGCGGTCACATAGCGACCCGTGCTGTCATGGCCTTCAGCGTTGACATATTCCGCATCACGCCCATCGAAAGCATTGGGCTCCCAGAGCGTCCAGACAGAGATATAGCCGGGGTTGCTGCGCAAGATCTCGCGCATCATGCTGTTGGTGACATCACGGTCCGCGTGGCCAGTCTGCTGCATGGCGGCAAACACATCAGCCATGGTGCGCGCGGTGTCCAGCGCAGTCGCAATAGGTTCTGCGGCTTTTTCGCTGAATTTTTCTGCCATTTCCTCCACATGCAGCAGCGCCGTGCGCTGCTGCAGATTGGATGCCCGGTGCGTGAGCACCGCCAGTGTCAGCGCAAAGCCCGCCAACACAATACAGACCACAACCAGCAACAGCTGGCTGCGCAAAGAGAGTTTTCGAAAAGACATAGGAATAAGAAAGACCAAAGGCAGCTGTATTGCACAGCGCCATGGATAGGCAGCTAGAAAATGGCCTGCCCTAAGGATTTCTAGGTGTTAACCCTGATTTCTGAGGGGCTGAATTATTCCCATGAAGACTGCATCTGACAATGTAACCTCAGGTGACAATCTGTAGCAGACTATCCGGCGCAAGGTCAATGATTGATTGCCTGGAATGCTTCTTTTTTTCTAGCAAAAAGAAACATTCGTATTTTTCGATGCCAGCCATATCTTCTAAACGAAGGCATTGACTCACTACCGCTTCAGGACAGGCCCAGCTCCCTGGCTGCTGCTTTGAGCTCGGCCACCTGGTATTCCTGCACCGTGTGCCTGGATGAAATTACGCGCCCTTCTGGGCCTGGAATCAGCAGCCACGCCGTCTCACCTTCCTGCACGGGATGGGGCATGGCAAACATCAGGAACTCGCAGTCAATGCCCCAGACGTCGTCCACCTCCATGGGCTGGCACTCGGCAGGAATGTGCATGTAAGTGACCTGATCAGACACGGCACGCAAAAAGTCTTCGTCCTGCGCCGCATCCGCATCGGCTGCGCCCTGAATGGGGTCCACGTAGCGAATCAGCGGTGTGCTGTTGAAAGCGTTGGGCTCCCAGCCCTCCTGCTCGCGCTGGAACATCAAAGTGGCCTTGCCGGTAAAGGCAAAACCCGATGGGTCATCGCCCATGCGGTAGGCCTTGGCCACGGCAACGGCCTGGGCATAGCTCTCGTTATCAATAGCAACGACGCGCAGGTCCTGGGTCAGATCGGTCATGTAAAACTCCGGAATAAAAAGCCCGAATCAGCAACTGGCCCGGGCTGTGGATTGGGAAAAAGTGGACAGAGGTTCAGTACTGCAGCTGCGCCCAGACCTTGTCCAGCCGCTTGGCGCTGACCGGATATGGCGTGCGCAGCTCCTGCGCAAAAAAGCTCACGCGCAGCTCTTCCAGCATCCAGCGGTATTCCTGCATGCGAGCATCGACTTGGCCTTTGCGCTCGGCCACCAAACGCCAGTAGCGTTGCTCCAGCGGCTGCAGTTCCTTGAGCTTGGCGGCGTCGCGCGCGGGGTCAGCGCGGTATTTGTCCAGGCGCGTGGTGATGGCCTTCAGATAGCGTGCATAGTGGCCCAGCTGCGTCCAGGGCGCGACGGCAATGAAGTTCTTGGGCATGAGCTTGGCCAGCTGCTCGCCCGCATCCTTGGTGGCATCGGGCGCATTCTTGGTGTCCTTGATCTTGCGTGCAGCGGCGGCGTACTCGGTCAGGATGACGCCTGCCATGCGTGCCACTTCGTTGGCAATCAAGGTCAGGCGGCCACGGCCGTCCTGCACGCGCTGCTTGAAGTCGGTCTCGTTCGCAGGCAGCGGGTCTTGCAGGAAGGCGCGGTCAATCGCCACGTCGATGATCTGGTTGCGCAACTCTTCCTGCGTGCCCAGCGGCATATAGGCCACGGCCATCTTCTGCAGGTCCGGAATGTTCTTTTCCAGATACTTGAGTGCATCGCGAATCTGCAGCGCAAACAGACGGCGCAGACCCACGCGGTGCTTGGCGGCAGCCACCTCGGGCTCGTCAAACACTTCAATGCCAACTTCCGTGCCGTGGTCGATCAGTGCCGGGAAGCCAATCAAGGTCGTGTTGCCCTTGCTGATTTCCATCAGCTCTGGCAGCTCACCAAAAGCCCAGCTCGTATAGCGCTGCTCGGCCTTTTGTGTGGGTGCAGACTTGGCAGCCACCTTCTCATTTTTAGGAGCAGCTTGCGCTGGTCTTTGCTTGTTTTCAGATACTTTTTTATCTGAATCGCTTATTTTTTCGGCGCTAGCAGCTACTTTTAATGCAGCAAGCGCTTGGAAGGCTCCACGCGCCTTGGCGCCCCACTCTGCCTTGAGTGCGGCGAGGTTGCGACCCTGCCCCAGCTGGCGTCCATGCTCGTCAATCACGCGGAAGTTCATGAACAGGTGCGGGCTGAGCATGTCCAGCTTGAAGTCTGCGCGCTTCACATCGAGCGAAGTTTCATCGCGCACCTGCTTGAGCAGCACGTCAATCAAGCCGCCCTTGGCCCAGCGCTCCGACTGCGTGAACAGCTCGGCCAGTCGCTGCGCACTTTCAGGCAGCGGCACAAAGCGGCTGCGCGGGCGCTGCGGCAGGCTCTTGAGCAGGGCCTGGATCTTGTCCTTGAGCATGCCGGGCACCAGCCACTCGGCACGCTCTTCTGATACCTGATTGAGCACAAACAGCGGCACGGTCACGGTGATGCCGTCGCGCGCATCGCCGGGGCTGTGCAGGTAGCTGGCCGTGCAGTCCACACCGCCGAGCTTGACCACCTTGGGGAAGTTTTCGGTCGTGATGCCTGCGGCCTCGTGGCGCATCAGCTCGTCTTTGGACAGGCGCAGCAGCTCGGGCTGGGCCTTGCTCTCGGCGCGGAACCATTTGTCAAAAGTGGCACCGCTGTAGATGCCCTTGGGGATGTGCTGCTCGTAGAAGGCGTAGATCAGCTCGTCATCCACCAGCACGTCCTGGCGGCGGGACTTGTGCTCCAGATCTTCGATCTTCTTGACCATCTTCTGGTTGGCGGCCAGGAAGTGCCAGTGCGTCTCCCACTGCCCCTCCACCAGCGCCTGGCGGATGAACATGGTGCGGGCTGCATCGGGGTCCACGCGGCCATAGCTCACGCTGCGGCCGTTATAGACCACGATGCCATAGAGCGTAGCGCGCTCCTGCGCCACCACGTCGGCCTGTTTTTTGGACCAGTGTGGATCGAGCAGCTGTTTTTTCAGCAGGTGTGCGCCGACTTCTTCGAGCCACTGCGGCTCAATCGCCGCAATGCCACGGCCGTACAGGCGCGAAGTCTCGACCAGTTCCGCCGCCACAATCCAGCGCCCGGGCTTTTTGCTCAGGTGCGCGCCGGGGTGGGGGTGGAACTTGATGCCACGCGCGCCCAGATAGGCTTCGCTTTCTTCGCCCTTGTAACCAATATTGCCCAGCAGACCGGACAGCATGGACAGGTGCACGGCGTCGTAGCCCGCAGGCTCGTTATTGATGAGCCACTTCTGCTCTTTCACCACGGTGAGCAGCTGGCTGTGAATGTCACGCCACTCGCGCACGCGGCGGATGTTGATGAAGTTCTGGCGCAGCAACTGCTCCCACTGGCGGTTACTGAGCTTGTGGGTGTCGGCTTCCTGCGTTTCTGCAGGGTTGAACAGTGCCAGGCGTTCTTCCACCGTGCCTTCGACCTGTGCGCCGCTGGCACGCTGGCTCACGGGCAGGAAAGCCTGGTTGCGTGCACTGGGCTTGGCCGCTGGCTTGTTCTGTGCAGCCATCTCCGCACGCGTCTTGGCCACCACCTTGCCGCCGCGCGCATCCTGCAGCCACTTCCACAGGCGCAGATAGCCGGTGAATTCGCTCTTGTCGTCATCAAACTTGGCGTGCTGCTGGTCTGCCTGCTGTTGCGCTTCCAGCGGCCGGTCGCGCACGTCCTGCACGCTCAGGGCAGAGGCAATGATCAGCACCTCGGCCAGCGCTCCGCGCTCGCGCGCTTCCACAATCATGCGGCCTACGCGCGGGTCCAGCGGCAGGCGCGACAGCTCCTTGCCCATCTGCAGCAAGTTACCGCGCTCATCCACCGCACCCAGCTCTGCCAGCAACTGGTAACCGTCCGCAATCGCGCGGCCAGAAGGTGCTTCCAGGAAGGGGAAGTTCACCACATCGCCCAGACCCAGCGATTTCATGCGCAGGATCACACCTGCCAGCGAGGAGCGCAGGATTTCCGGATCGGTAAACGGTGGGCGGCTGTTGAAGTCCGCCTCGTCATACAGGCGGATGCAGATACCGTTGGCCACACGACCGCAGCGGCCCGCACGCTGGTTGGCGGCAGCCTGCGAAATCGGCTCCACCAGCAGCTGCTCCACCTTGCTACGGAAGGAATAGCGCTTCACGCGCGCCGTTCCTACATCAATCACATAACGGATGCCTGGAACGGTCAAAGAAGTTTCAGCCACGTTGGTTGCCAGCACAATGCGCCGGCCCGTGTGGCCATCAAAAATACGGTCTTGCTCGGCCTGCGACAGGCGCGAGAACAGGGGCAATACCTCCGCGCTACGCAGGGCTGGCTGGTTTTGCAGGTGCTTGCGCAAATGGTCGGCCGCCTCGCGAATCTCACGCTCGCCGGGCAAGAAGACCAGAATGTCGCCGCCCTTGGCACCGCCGTTCCACAGTTCGTCCACGCCATCGGCGATCGCGTCGTTGAGGTCGTAGTCCTTCTTTTCCTCAAACGGGCGGTAGCGCATCTCCACCGGATAGGTACGGCCCGAGACCATGATCACGGGCGCTGGCCCCTTGGGGCCTTCAAAGTGCTTGGCAAAGCGCTCGGCATCAATCGTGGCCGAGGTCACCACCACCTTCAGATCAGGCCGCTTGGGCAATATCTGCTTGATATAGCCCAACAGAAAGTCAATGTTCAGGCTGCGCTCGTGCGCCTCGTCAATGATCAGCGTGTCGTAAGCCTTGAGCAGCGGGTCAGTCTGCGTTTCGGCCAGCAAGATACCGTCGGTCATCAGCTTGACCGAGGCCCCCTTTTGCAGCGTGTCCTGAAAACGCACCTTGTAGCCCACCACCTCACCCAGCGGCGTGTTCAGCTCTTCCGCAATGCGCTTGGCCACGGAAGATGCCGCAATCCGGCGCGGCTGGGTGTGGCCGATCAAGTGGCCGCGCACATTGCCATTGGCATCCGGCTCTGCATTGATCTTGCCCCGGCCCAGTGCCAGCGCAATCTTGGGCAGCTGCGTGGTTTTGCCCGAGCCTGTCTCGCCACAGACGATGATGACCTGGTGGCGGTCCATGGCCTCCATGATTTCTTCACGGCGGCTGGATACGGGGAGCGATTCGGGAAACGTGATCTTCAAAGGCATAAGGGGCGTAATTATCCCCGTTGCAGGCCAGACCTGCTGCCTGCAAGCTTTGCAGCCGTGCTGCAGGCGGCATAAAAAAGCTTCCTGCAGCGCTCACCGCAGGAAGCCGTCCATTCACCAAGTTCTGATCAGTCGCGTTTTTTGCTGTCTACAAAGCCCAGCCCCACACCAAAGTCAGGGCCTTGCTGGGCAAAGGAGTAGCCAATGTCTGCCCTAACATAGGTTTTGTGCTTGGCCAGATAGGCCAGACCCACATTGGGACGCAGGCCATGGTCACTGAAAGAGTAATCCACCCCGATATAGGCGGCGCCCTTTTGCTCCTTGTCGGTCGAAAACAGCTTCACACCTACAGCTGGCCCTGCCATGGGCTTGGGGCCACCAAAAGTCCAGGTCACCCCAGCACCTACGGCGGTTCCCGCCATGGCCGAGCCAGACACCACCACGGCAGCCACTGCCAGCCCCAGCTGTTTCATGTATTTGTATGGCATTGCGAACCTCCTGTGCTTGTTACATATGCATCACGTCCCCATGCTCAGGCACGTAGCTTCACATGGTGGAGCAGCCTGGCAGGCAATGTCAGACAAGGCGCAGGATGCATTTCCTTACGGGCATGCGGCCAGCGCCTGGGGTTTCTGTGGCAGTTGCTATGCTTTGCGGCTCTGCATTGCGCCCCCGACTCCCTCCGGTTCTCATCATGGTTTTTCTGATTGCTTTCGCCGCCCCACTGCTTGCGCTGTGGCTGTGGTATCCCTTGTTTCGTGCACAACGCCACGCTTTCTGGTGGCTGTTTGGCATCAGCACACTGTTGATCATCAGCCCTGCACTGCTGATTCAGGCCATGCGCAGCGAATGGCTGCCCTATGAACAGCTGGCCCCACTGCAGCTCATCTGCGGCGGGCTGTTTGCAGCCATGGGCATGGGGCTGGTCTGGGCACTGGTGCGCGATGTGCTGGCCATCTGCCTGCGCCTGACACGCGGGCGCGGTGGCGCACGCGCCGTGCTGGCACCGCGCAATACCTG
>JAEZZU010000264.1 GCA_023418355.1 Pseudomonadota bacterium
GCTGCCACCACCGCCTGAGCGTGCGCTGGGCAGAAGTCGATGCCCAGAAGATTGTGTTCAACGCCCACTATCTGATGTATGCCGATGTGGCCATCACCGAATACTGGAAGCAGATGGCCATGCCCTACGTGCAAAGCTGGGCCAGTCTGGGCGGCGAATTGTTTGTGAAAAAGGCGTCGGTGACCTACCACGCCTCCGCCCAGATGGGAGATGTGCTGGACATTGGCATTCGCTGCGTGAAGCAGGGCAATACCTCGCTGCAGTTTGAGGCAGGCATCTTTCGCGGCCAGCAGCTGCTCAATACCGTGGAGCTGGTCTATGTGTTTGCCAATGAGGAGCGCGAGCCCCAGCCCGTGCCCCAGCAGCTGCGCGACATGCTCACCGCCTATGAAGCGGGGGAAGACATGGTCGAGCTGCGCTCAGGCAACTGGAACGATCTGGGCCGTCTGGCCGAGCGCCTGCGCATGGAAGTCTTCGTCAAAGAGCAGGGCGTGCCGCGTGAGATCGAGATTGACGAGTTTGACCCCATCTGCCGCCATGTAGTGGCCGTGAACCGTCTGGGCCATCCCGTTGCCACAGGCCGTCTGGTGAGTGATGCGCCCGGCGTAGGCCGCATCGGCCGCATGGCCGTGGCGCGCGAAATGCGTGGTGGCGCGCTGGGCCGCCAGGTGCTGGACACCCTGATTCAGGCCGCACGTGACCGTGGTGACAAGGAAGTGATGCTGCATGCCCAACTGCACGCCCAGCGCTTTTATGCACGTGCTGGTTTCGTGGCGGAAGGTGAGGTGTTTGATGAAGCGGGCATTGACCACATCACCATGCGCAAGATGCTCTGAAGATAAAAGCACATAGCGCCCAAAAAACAAAGGTTTGAGATAGATATCTATCTCAAACCTTTTATTTATTGGCGCAGGAAGCTATCAATTTTTAAAAGCCTGCACACTGTCTGCCAGATGGACGGTCTGCCTCTGCAGGCTGGAAGCCGAAGCGCTGGATTGCTCTGCCAGCGAAGCGTTTTGCGACATGGTGCTTTCCAGCTGGTGAATGGCTTCGGTGATGTCGGACATGGCTTCCGTCTGCGAATGGGTGGCGCTGGCAATGTCCTGCATGCGGCTGGTAATGTCATGCGCCATGCGAGACAGTGCGCTGATGGCATCCAGCGCGTTTTTGCTTTGTGTGCTGCCCAGGCTGACGGTTTGCTCGGAGGTCTGAATCAGCTGGCGAATCTGCTTGGCAGAATCGGCCGAGCGCAGTGCCAGATGGCGCACTTCTTCGGCCACCACGGCAAAGCCCCGACCATGCTCTCCGGCACGCGCAGCTTCCACGGCGGCATTGAGGGCCAGCAAATTGGTCTGGAAGGCCAGGCCGTCGACCACGGTGGCAATTTCTGCAATTTGTTCCGACTGCTGGTTGATGGTGCCCATGCTTTGCGCAAGCTGCTCGACCAGCCCGTGGCTTTGCTGGGCTGCATCGGCGGCATCGTTGGTGAGGCGATCGGCCTGCTGCGCCAGGCTGCGCGCCTGCTCCACGATGCTGAGCACACGGGCGGCCGCGTTGGCGGTTTCTTCCAGTGCGCTGCAGGCAGTCTCGGTACGTACCGACAAATCACTGCTGCCGCTCTGGATGGACTGGCCGGTGGCCTGCAGCTGCTCCACGCTGTCGGTGACGGTGCGCACGATGCTGTCCAGCTTCAAAATCAATTGCTTCAAATCCCGGGCCAGCGGGGTTTGCACATGCTCATTGGCAATATGCAGATTAAAACGGTCGCCATCGTGAATGGCGTTGACCAGTGCCTGCAATTCAATACCCTGCTTGAAAGAGCTGGATATTCTCAGAAGAATGAATATTTCAACGGCCGTTTGCAGTACCACAAAGATGGCGTGAAGCACGATTTTCTGAAAATCTGCCGCGCTGGTGCAATAAATGCCATAGCCCCAGGCCTGCAAACGGTCAAACAAAATATGGTGTACGGCAAAAAATACCGCACATGCCACCACCACGCGCCACTGGCGATAGACCATCACCAGCGCCAGGGTCACGAACACGCCAAAGTGAAATTCCACCGTGCCCAGCGATACCTGGATCTGCAGCGCCACGGCGGCGCACAGAATCAGGGGCAGGGCATAGCGCGTGACCACCCTCCCCGCGCAGCAGGCGTAGAGCACGCCCGCCAGTGCAATCAGCAAGGGCGCTGCCCAGCTGGCGATGTCCATGTTGGTGTAATGCCAGCCAATTGGAAAGGCCAGCAGCGAAGCGATGGCGACAAGGACCAGCATCAGGCGGTCAGCCTGCAGGCTGACGTGGTCCATGGCAGTCTTTACGTTAAGTGTGTTGCCAGCGTGGCTGTACGCGCTCGTAACAGAGGAAGAAATAGCTGACGCACTCATGCGAACAATCCAATATGCAATTGGAGCTAAAGGTTAAATGTGGGGGAAGGAGAAGTGCAGCCTTGAAATCAAAGAAAAAACATGAAAAGAAAATAAAAAATATTATCTAAGGCTTGCTGAATAATTGCCTGATTCTATCAAGCTCCCTAAAAGCAGGATGTGCGAGACCGATAAAGGCGACTGTATTTCATGGTCGCATTGTGAATCTTTGTCAATCCTGCAGATTTTGCTTTTTTGTATTAAGCATGCAGCTGGGCCAGTTGCAGGCGTTGATTGGCCATCTCCAGCATGCGCTGCGCCAGCCCGCCATCAACGGCGGTGTGCTGGTGCAGATAGGTTTGCAGCAGTGTCTGCAGGTGCTGTGCCTCCGTGATCTGTGCAGGGCTGGGTTGGGCCAGCGTCATGCCGCGCTGCGCATCGGCGCACAGCAGACCTTCCTGGGACAGCAGCTGCATGGCTTCGCGCACGGGGGCACGTGCAATGCCATAACGCGCAGCCAGCACGCCATCGTTGATCAGCTCACCCGGTGACCATTGCCTTTGTAATACTTCCTGACGCAGACGATCGGCAATGGCAGCGCTCAAGGCTTGAGGCTGTTGGGGGCAACGGACGGACATGAGACGGCAAGGCAGTGCGCGGGCACTGCAACAACGGAAAGCGGCCATTGTCCGCCAGCCATTTCGCGCCGAAATCCCACCGCCTCAATGGCATGACCCGGTGTGTAGTTTCTGGAGGCGGCGCTGGACAATCAGGCCCGCATGCGTCCCCAGTTCATGATCGCGGTCCCGCCAATGGCCATGGCGCCGCCCACCACCATGGGCAGGTCTATGGCTTCACCCAGCAGCCAGGCAGAGATCAGCACGCCAAACAGCGGCACCAGCGTGATGTAGCCGGAAGCAGCGCCTGCGCCCAGTGCCTTGACGCCATCAAAGTACCAGGCATAAGCCAGCGCCGTGGCACCAAAGGCCAGGAACAGCAGGGCAATCCATGCCGTGCTGCCGCTGTGGATGGCGGCAGTCAATGCTGCTGGGCCTTCCACGCACAGGCTGGCGACCAGCAGCAGGAGGGCGCCTATCGAACTCGTGACGGTGGTGGTGGACAGCGCATCCACGCCCGTGAGCATCCAGCGGCCAATCAGGGTGTAGAGCACCCAGCAGACGACGCAGCCCAGAATCAGCAGCTCACCCACGCCCATGCCGCCCTGCAGCAGCGCCAGTGGCTGGCCGTGCGAGAGCACGACCACAGCGCCTATAAAGGCCAGCAGCATGCCCAGGCCGATGATGGTGTTCAGCCGCTCCTTGAACAGCCAGGCTGCGATGAGCAGTGTCATGACCGGATTGAGCGTAATCACCAGCGCGGCTTTGCCTGCAGGCAGATGCTGCAGACCGGACAGAAAGAATGCCGCGTAGCCGAATACGCCGGTGGCACCTGCGGCCGCCATGCCCAGCCAGCGCTTGGCGCTCCAGCTTTTGAGTTGCTGCATGCCGCCAGCCCAGTACAGCCACGGAATGAGCGCCATGGCTGCCAGCACAAAGCGCAGGCAGGCACCTGCCAGAGGCGGCATGGATTGGGCAATGATGCGGCCTGCGGGCCAGGAGGCGCCCCACAGCACGGCCATGCCGATCAGCCGCAGGTGGGCGTGAAGTTGCGAATTGGAATGCATGGGGCATGACTATGCCTCAGGCGCAGGGTGCAGCAGGTCACATCGGCGCATGCAAAACGGAAAGCCTGCCGTACCTGCAGGCAGATAGGCCCAGGCTTTGCTCGGCGAGCAGCGCACAGGCGGCAGAGCACATCGTTCGCCGCTAGCATCAGGCCCAGACAAAAGGTGTGAGATGTTGGAAAACAAACAGGTGCGTATACAGCGCAGGGCGTTGTATGCGCTGTTCGTATTGCTGGGCATGGCCACGTCCAGCTGGGTGTCGCGTACGCCTGCGCTGCGCGATGGGCTGCAGGCCAGCACGGAGCAGATGGGCTTGATTCTGTTCGGCTTCTCCATGGGGTCGATGCTGGGCATTCTGTCGGCCAACCTGCTGGTCGAGCGCCTGTGCGCACGTCGCGCTGCAGCTGCGGGCATGGGCATGAATCTGCTGGGGCTGGCATTGCTGGCGCTGGGTGCCGGGATGGCCAGCATCCCGGTCGTCGTGGCGGGCTTCATGCTGTTTGGTGTGGGCATGGGCTGGGCCGATATTGCGGTGAATGTGGAAGCAGGAGCGCTGGAGCGGCTGCAGCAGCGCACGCTGATGACCACGCTGCACGGCAGCTTCAGCCTGGGCTGTGTGCTGGGGGCGCTGCTGGGAACGGGCATGGCCTGGCTGCATGTGCCGGTGCTGTGGCATCTGCTGGGGCTGGCTGTGGTGGCCGCCGTGCTGACCGTGCCCTTGCTGCGCCGCGTGGAGAACCTGAGCGCTCAGCCGCCAGCCAGCTCCGGCGCCAAAGACGACAAGCCGGGCTTTGTGCTCATGGCTTTCAAAGACCCCCGTGTGCTGCTGATCGGGCTGTTTGCGCTGGGGCTGGCGCTGACCGAAGGCGCGGCCCACGACTGGCTGCCGCTGCTCATGGTCGATGGCTACCAGTTCAGCAGCGCGCAAGGCACTTTGATCTATCTGCTGTTCACGCTGGGTGTGACTGTGGCGCGCCTGAGCGGGCAATGGCTGCTGCAGCGCTTCACCCGTCTGCAGCTGATGCGAACCAGCGCCGTGCTTGGCGGCGCAGGTCTGTTGATGGTGGTGTGCGCACAGGATGCGCTCTGGGGTGGCGTTGCCGTGGTGCTCTGGGGGCTGGGATCGGCCCTGGGCTTTCCGCTGGCGCTTTCCGCCGCGGCTGAAGGTGAGGGCAATAGCGCGCAGCGCGTGGGGGCCGTCGCCGTGCTGGGCTATGTGGCCATCTTGGTTGGGCCACCTGCGCTGGGCTTTATTGGTGAGATCTGGGGGCTGCGCCTGGCCATGGTGCCGGTGCTTGTTGCCTGCTGCGCCGCACTGGCGCTGACGTACTGGTTCCGCCCGCAGCCGGTGCGGGTGCGGCAGGTCACGCCTGTGGGTGAATCCACTTCGCGCTAAAAAATGCCTTGCTGCAGACCGCTGGCGAGGGCTGCACCGAGTTCGCGGCAGGTGTTCAGTTCCTCGGTTGGGATCTGCTTGGGGGCCGCAATAGCCTCGGCTGTCTGTGCATGGGTGCAGACGATGACCCGGTCACACACCGCCTTGAGGCGCCAGCCTGTGGCAATCCGTTCTATCTGCCGCGCGGCATTGCTGCCGTCACTGCCCGCGCAGACCAGGCAGGCATAGGGGCGGCCCTGAATGCGCTCCAGCGCTGGGTAGTAGCAGCGGTCGAAAAAATCCTTCATCAGCCCGCTCATGGCGGCCAGGTATTCGGGCGTGACAAACACATAGCCGTCCGCTGCCAGCACATCCTGCGGCTGTGCCTCGGTGGCATGCAGCAGGCGCACCTGCACCAGGGGCTCCTGCTGCGCACCGGCTTGTACGGCTTGGGCCATCTGCGCTGCGCCGCCGGTGCTGGAGTGGTAGACGATCAGCAAAGTCTTGTGGGTGGTCACAGGCGTAGACACAGTTGGTGCTCCTGAAAGAAAAGCTGCCAACGCTGGTCAACAGGTGATTTCAAATCGTTTTCTATTTGAAACCAAGCATTGATCTGCGCTGGCAGCTTCTATTTTGAAAGCGTGGTGCTTACAGCTCTTCCACGCGGCGTGCCGGGTAGCTGTCCCAGCTCTGGCAGCCCGGGCAGTGCCAGAAGTGCTGGCGTGCTTCAAAGCCGCAGGCCGCGCAGCGGTAGCGGCTCAGCGGCTTGCTGGCATGCTCCAGCGCTTTTTGCACGGCAGGGTGGTGCTCTTCATGTGTGAGCTGCTCACCAGCCAGCCACTTGGTGGTGGCCACCAGAGAAGGCTCCTTGGTCAGGTGCTGCACATACCAGTCGCGGCTCTCGCCCTGGCCTTCGACGGGCGAGGTGCCCAGTGCCACCAGGGCATCCAGCAAATCCAGCGAAGGCATTTGTTCGTACAGGCTGCGCAGCATCTGGGCGGCAGCGGCTTGCTGCTCGGTGGCGGTGGCCACTTCCAGCAGCAGTGGCGCTGCCAGCGGCAGGCCTTGCGGAGCCGTGTGAGCCAGGTCCTGCAAGGTTTTCCATGCTGCGGGTGACTGGTTCAGGCGGTGCTGAATGCGAGCGAGCTCAATGCGTGGGCGTGGGCTCTGTGGCGCGGTGCGCACGGCTTCCTGCAGCAGCTGGTGCGCTGCGTCCAGCTGCGCGTGGCTGGCTTGCTCGGCCGCCTGCTCGCACAGGTAATGCGCGAGGCGCCCGCTGAAGTCGCCTTGATGGGCTTCCTGCATGCGGCGCACGATGTCTGCGGCCTGTGCCCAGTCGCGAGAGCGCTCGTAAATCGCCAGCAGTGCCAGGCGGGCTTCGGCTTCATAGGCCGAGCCTTCGAGGCGGCGCAGCGCTTCTTCGGCGCGGTCCAGCAGGCCGGCTTTCAGAAAGTCCTGTGCCAGGCCATGCTGGGCACGTTCGCGGTCTTCCTTGGACAGGTCGGCGCGCGAGAGCAGGTGCTCGTGCACGCGCACGGCACGGTGGTACTCACCACGGCGGCGGAACAGATTGCCCAGCGCAAAGTGCAGGTCGGCGGTTTCCGGGTCGTTCTGGATGGCTTCGATAAAGGCATCAATGGCTTTGTCCTGCTGTTCGTTGAGCAGGAAGTTCAAGCCCTTGAAGTAAGCCTTGGGCGCCTGACGGTTGTCCTGGCGCACCTGGCGCAAGTCCATGCGTGAGGCCAGCCAGCCCAGCACGAAGGCAAGCGGCAGGCCCAGGAGAATCCAGCTGAGATCAAAGTCCATGGATGGTGGGAGGAATAGGGTCTGGAGATACGGCGTCGGTGGCCTGATTGTCTGCAGCAGCTTCTGTCTTGCTGAGCTTGGCCGCTGTGCTGCGTTGCTTCCACCAGCGCGGCACCATCACGAGGATGCCGGCAATCAGACCCGCCACGAAAGCGGCCAGCACAACGAGCACGAGCGGGGCCAGCCAGTACGTGCCAAAGAAAAAGTGCACGGTGACGGATTGCTGGTTGTTCAGCGCAAAGGCAAACAGGGTGAAAAAAATGGCTGCCTTGAGCAGCCACAGCAGGTATTTCATGCGAGCCCTTCCTTAGTGCCTGAATTTTAGGGGCATAGGAGGGGCAATGGGCAAGCTTGTAAGACCTGCGCGGTCTTTTTAGCTTCCGGTCGCAGCAGAGGAGGTAGGTTGAAAATCGACGGCTTCACGCAAAGCCTTGCCAGGCTTGAAATGCGGCACGCGCTTTTCGGGAATGTGCACGGATTCACCGCTGCGAGGATTGCGGCCAATGCGAGCGGGACGGCGGGAGACAGAGAAACTGCCAAAACCGCGGATTTCGATGCGCTGGCCTTGAACAAGGGCGGCACAGATCGCGTCTTGAATGGTTTTTACAGCATGTTCTGCATCACGCTGGGTAAGCTGGTCGAAGCGTGCTGCCAGCTCTTCAACTAAATCAGATCGTGTCATGGCTCAATCATCCCAAGCAAAACCTGGAAAAAAATAGCGGACGCCCTAAAGCGTCCGCCGTATAGCTTAGCAACTGC
>JAEZZU010000305.1 GCA_023418355.1 Pseudomonadota bacterium
CGTGGCAATCCACTGGGGATCAATATGTGTAGATAGCCCAGCAAAACTGGGTAGTGGGAAAGTCTTGGAAACCACGTCAAACTCAGTACAAACAACTGAGCAAGTATCCACAACAAATCAAAGAAAAATGCCGTTCACTTGGCTTAAGTGAACGGCATTATCCCGTTGCGGGAGCTTATGGGTGCTGCACAGGCTTGCAGTGCTCAGTCTTTGGCGTAAGGGTCGGCGTAGCCGAGCTCCTGCATGATGTCGGTCTCGTAGGCTTCCATCTCTTCGGCGTCTTCCTCGCTGGTTTCATGGTCCCAGCCCTGAGCGTGCAGCGTACCGTGCACGATCATGTGGGCGTAGTGTTCTTCCAGTGTCTTGTTCTGTTCCTTGGCTTCGCGCTCAATCACGGGGCCGCAGATCACCAAGTCGGCCTGCACGGTGGGTTCCTGCTGGTAGTCGAAGGTCAGCACATTGGTGGCGTAGTCCTTCTTGCGGTATTGCAGGTTCAGGGCGTGGCCTTCTTCGGTGCCGACAATGCGCACAGCCATTTCGGCATCCACGGCCAGGGCGTGCTTGATCCACTTGGTTACGCGCGAACGGGTGAGCAGGGCTTTGTGTTCGGCGACGTTGTCAAACTTGCCAAATTGCAAGGAGAGTTCCAGATTATTCAGTGCCATTTTGGTCTCTAGCGCCCGTCTGGCAAGCGCTGATAGCTATCAAAAATTCAAATACGGCTGCGGCCATTGCTGGCATCGTAGGCATCCACAATACGCGCCACCAGAGGGTGGCGCACCACGTCCGCACTCGTGAAACGGTTGACGGAAATGCCCTTGACGCGCTTGAGCACGCGTTCGGCATCAATCAGTCCGCTGATGGCGCCCTTGGGCAGGTCGATCTGGCTCACGTCACCGGTGATCACGGCCTTGGCGCCAAAGCCGATGCGCGTGAGGAACATCTTCATCTGCTCGGGCGTGGTGTTCTGGGCTTCGTCCAGGATCACAAAGGCGTTGTTCAGTGTGCGGCCACGCATAAAGGCCAGGGGGGCAATTTCCAGCGCATTGCGCTCGAAGGCTTTTTGCACCTTCTCGTAACCCATCAGGTCGTAGAGCGCGTCGTACAGAGGGCGCAGGTAGGGGTCTACCTTCTGCGTCAGGTCGCCGGGCAGAAAGCCCAGGCGTTCGCCCGCTTCCACGGCAGGGCGGGTCAGAATGATGCGCTGCACCGCGCTGCGCTCCAGTGCATCCACGGCACTGGCTACAGCCAGATAGGTCTTGCCGGTACCGGCAGGGCCAATACCAAAGGTGATGTCATGCTCGGCAATGTTTTGCAGGTACAGCGCCTGGTTGGGCGTGCGCGCGCGCAGGTCCGCGCGGCGGGTGGTGAGCTGGATGGCATCGGGCGTGGGCTCGAGCATGTCGGCGTCCCCCGCCAGCATCAGCTGCAGCGTGTCTTCAGAGATGAAGTCATCCGCCATTTCATACAGGGCCTGCAGCAGCTCCATCGCATCCTGGGCCTTGGACTTGGGACCATCGACCTTGAACTGCTCGTGGCGGTGGGCAATCTTGACCTGCATGCCCACTTCGATGGTGCGCAGGTGCGCATCGGCAGGGCCGCACAGATGGGCCAGTCGGGTGTTGTTGTAAGGCGTAAAGGTGTGGCGCAAGATCACGCTGATAATTCCTTGCTGGGAAAGCCGCAGCCAAGGTGGGCTGCACAAAAAAAGGATCGCAATGATAGGCAAACTGACTGGAACCCTGCTGGAGAAGAACCCACCCGAAGTCCTGGTGGACTGCCATGGTGTGGGCTATGAGGTGCAGGTGCCCATGAGCACTTTCTACAACCTGCCCAATGTGGGCCAGCCGATCAGCTTGCTGACGCACTTTATCGTGCGCGAGGATGCACAGTTGCTGTATGGGTTTGCGACCGCGCACGAGCGTCAGACATTTCGGCAATTGATCAAGATTTCCGGCGTAGGGCCGCGCATGGCGCTGTCGCTGCTCTCGGGCCTGAGCATTGAGGAACTGGCGCAGGCCGTGACCACACAGGACACGGGCCGTCTGGTCAAGGTGCCGGGTATTGGCAAGAAGACGGCGGAACGCCTGCTGCTGGAACTCAAGGGGAAACTGGGCGATGCCGTGGTGGGTACGCCAGGCGCGCCCGTGCAAAGCGATGCACAGGCCGACATCCTGCAGGCATTGCTGGCGCTGGGCTATTCGGACAAGGAGGCATCGGCCTGCCTCAAGCAGCTGCCCGCGGACATCGGTGTGTCCGAAGGCATCAAGCTGGCGCTCAAGGGCCTGTCCAGGTAATCAGGGCTTGGCCTTGCGCTGCTGGCGGTAGTGCAGTGCCTGGGCCAGCTTGCCCGGCGTCTGGCCTTTGCGGGCCAGCTGCTGCAAGGCGGTGGTGTTGAGCTGCGGCAGCTGCCCCATGCCTTTGGCTGTCTGGCCTGAAGGGCCCATGGGCGTATCAGCAGGCGCCTGGGTCATGAGCGTGGCGGCATCGCGCACGGCCTGCAGATAGCCGTGGTCGCTGCCATCGCCCTGGCCCAGAGTGTCCAGCTGGTAGGTGTTCAGGTCAAAGTGCTGAGGGGGCGAGCGCAGCCACTGTGCCCAGTAAAACTCCAGAAACTCCGGCGCCTCTTCAGGTACCTCGTGCCCCACGCCGCGTGTGAAATAGACCAGCGAGCGGTAGGCATCGTCCTGCAGTCCACCGGACAGCCCCATGTGCTGCGGCAGGGCCGGTGGGGTGATGGCCTGACCGTCAGGGCCTTGCAGCCAGGTGTAGCCCTGGGCGCGCATGGCCCGCCAGAAGCTGGCCTGGCTCAGGTGCTGGTAGTCGGCCTGAATCTGCACCGGAATGCGCAAGTCTTTGCCCGCTGTGCCCCAACGGTCATCGCCTTGGCGTACAGGCGCTTCCCACAGGCTGCTCAGGCTGTGGTGTCCATCGGTCAGATAGATCTGCCCGCCCGGACCAATGACGGCGGTTTGGAGTGCACTGAGATCACGCTCTTCGTCGCTTGTCTGGCAGGCAAAGCTGCTGGCATCGGTCAGGCGTGAGTCGGGTGTAACCGACTTTTTGTGCACGCCACCCAAACCGCTGAGGCGGCACCAGTCGTCAAAGGCCTGCTTCCAGCGTTGGTCGCGGTAGCGCGCCTGTTTGCTGTAAATCTGGTCATAGCCCACGGCAGGCTGCGTGGGGCGAGCTTGTTCCAGCGTGATGAACTGCCAGCTGCCGCTACGCTGCGTGGCTGGTGCCTGCGCGATATCTCCCAGACGCTGGCAAGTGCCTGCGCGATATCTCCCAGACGCTGGCAAGTGCCTGTGGCCTGAGTGTCCTGGTAGCGCAGTTGATCGGCGGCGGTGCGTTTAATCTGGCGGGGAGGTCGTGGTGCATCAGCGCTCCAGGTGCCACAGTAGTACTGATCGCCTGCGGGCTGCAGCTGCAGGTCTGCATCTACGGTGTCGGTCTGCCAGATGCCGTGTTCTATGGAGACATAGTGCGGCTGTGCAACCGCAGTGCCTGCGGCCTGTTCATGGCACAGCCATTCGCCATCCAGGTCGGTGCGGTGGCTGGCTGTGCTGTGCAGCACCCAGCCACCAAGGCACAGTGCCAGCAGTGCACGATGCATCCGGTGTCTCCTTGTGTGTGGTGCACCAGCATAGCCGGGCGGTGATGGGCCTGTGTGATGTGCCAGAAAACTTCAGCTTGCTTCAAGCCCCAGAGCAGGCGCGGCACAATGGCTGCCATGAGCATTCACACCGAAGATTTTGGCGAAGGCAAGCCCTTTGGCGAAGGTTTTGCCGCCGCCCCGGCGCGCAAGCCTCGTGCCAAGGCCAAGCCAGCCGCGGCAGACATGGCAGAAAGCGGCATGCGTAGCCCCACGATTTCACCAGCCCCTGTGAACAAGCAGGAAGAAGCGCTGGAACGTGCGCTGCGGCCCAAGCTGCTCGATGAATACGTAGGCCAGGCCAAGGCACGTGAGCAGCTGGAAATCTTTATCGGTGCGGCCAAGAAGCGCGGCGAGGCGCTGGACCATGTGCTGCTGTTCGGCCCGCCCGGGCTGGGCAAGACAACGTTGAGCCACATCATTGCGGCGGAACTGGGCGTGAACCTGCGCCAGACCTCCGGCCCTGTGCTGGAAAAGCCCAAGGACCTGGCGGCGCTGCTGACCAACCTCGAAGCCAATGACGTGCTGTTCATTGACGAGATTCACCGCCTGAGCCCTGTGGTGGAGGAAATCCTCTACCCCGCGCTGGAAGACTTTCAGATCGACATCATGATTGGCGAGGGACCGGCAGCACGCTCGATCAAGCTCGATCTGCAGCCGTTCACGCTCGTAGGCGCGACCACACGCGCAGGCATGCTGACCAACCCACTGCGCGACCGCTTTGGCATCGTGGCGCGGCTGGAGTTCTACAACGCCGAGGAGCTGGCACGCATCGTCACACGCAGTGCAGGGTTACTGGGTGCCCCCATTGATGCTGAAGGCGCCCAGGAAATTGCCAACCGCTCGCGTGGTACGCCCCGTATTGCCAACCGCCTGCTGCGCCGTGTGCGTGACTATGCCGAGGTCAAGGGCAACGGCACCATCACACGTGAGATGGCGCAGAAGGCGCTGTCCATGCTGGATGTGGATCCACGTGGCTTTGATGTCATGGACCGCAAGCTGCTCGAAGCCGTGGTGCACCGTTTTGACGGTGGGCCGGTCGGCGTGGACAACATTGCGGCCAGCATTGGCGAGGATGCAGGCACGATTGAGGACGTGATCGAGCCCTATCTGATCCAGCAGGGCTATCTGCAGCGCACCCCGCGCGGGCGCATTGCCACCAAGGCGGCTTACCAGCACCTGGGGCTGGTGGCGCCGCAAACCGCAGGTTCTCTGTTCAACGAATAAAGCACTTGTCTGGCGCAGTGGCACCTTGCCCTGTGCCATGCTGCGCGCAGCACCCGGGAGATGTGTTTTGAACGCCAAGCCAAACAACAAGCAACCAGCCACTGAGCACACAGGCCGCAGGCGCCTGTGGTGGGGCGTGGCCGCAGCCATCGTGGCCGTCGCCGCCTATGCGGGGGTGCAAAAGTGGCGTGGGCCGGTGGTGCCTGCGGTGCAGGTGCAGGCCCAGCCGCTGGTGCGCACGCTGCAGTTCTCGGCACGTGTGGAAACCCGCTCGCGCGTAGGCGTGGGCAGCACCATCGTGGGCCGGGTGGAAAGTGTGGACGTGCGTGAGGGCGACGCCGTGCAGGCAGGGCAGCTGCTGGTGCAGCTGGAACCTGCGGAGCAGCAGGCAGCCGTGCAGCAGGCGCAGGCCTCGCTGGAGCAGGCACGTGCGCAGCTGGCCAATGTGCGCAGCAACAGCCGCATTGGCCACCAGGCTCAGGTCGCACAGGCACAGGCAGGGTTGACGCAGGCAGAGGCGGACTGGGCACGCAACCAGAAGCTGGTAGCTCAGGGTTTTCTGAGCCAGGCCGCGCTGGACGACAAGCGCAAGGCGCTCGATGTGGCTCGTGCACAGCTGCAGGCAGCACAGGCGCAGGCCGCAGCCTCAGCCGATGGCGGGGCAGAGCTCAAGACCGCCCAGGCGCAGGTGCTGCAGGCAGAAGCGGGGCTGGCCACAGCGCAGGCACGCCTGCAGCAGACCCGCATCGTCGCGCCCAGCAGCGGCAAGGTGCTGCTGCGCGATGTGGAGCCCGGGCAGATCGTGCAGCCGGGCACAGCCTTGCTGCAGCTGGCGCTGGACGGGCCCACCCTGATCGTGGCGCAGGTGGATGAACGCTATCTGGACCAGCTGCGCGAAGGCCAGCCCGCGACCGTGGTGGCGGATGCTTTCCCGTCCCAGCGACTGGCGGCACGGGTGGTGTCGATTGCTCCCGGTGTGGATGCCCAGCGCGGCGCGGTGGAAGTGAAGCTGGCGCTGGATGCAGCGCCGCCCGACTTTTTGCGTGAAGACATGACCTTGTCCGTGGCGGTGGAGACGGGCAAGGTGGATCAGGCACTGGTGGTGCCGCTGCAGGCGCTGCATGGCAGCGAGGTGCTGGTGCTGGAGGGGGGCAAGGCCACACCGCGTGCCGTGCAGCTGGGTTTGCGCACGCTGGAAGCTGCACAGGTGCAATCCGGCCTGCAGGCTGGTGAACAGGTCTTGCTGCCGCCCGCACAGGCGGGGCAGCGGGTGCGCGTGCAGGTGCAGCCATGACGTTCAGCCTGCCCTGGCGGTTTGAATGGCAGGTGGCCTTGCGCTTTCTGCGGGAAGGGCGCATGCAGAGTCTGCTCATTGTTGCAGGTGTGGCGGCTGGAGTGGCAGTGATTACTTACATCACTGCGCTGATTAATGGTCTGCAGGCCAATACCGTGAGCAAGACGCTGGGCACGCAGCCCCACATCAGCCTGCGTGCGCCGGATGATGTGGTGATTCCGCTGTCTGCTGCCGAGCCTGGCACCTGGCTGCTGTCAGACACCCAGCCGCGTGCACAGCGGCTGCGCTCCGTCGACAACTGGCAGCAGTTGCTGCCCGTGCTGGAAAAAGTGCCGGGCGTGGTGGCGGTTTCACCTATGGTCTCCGGCTCAGGCCTGGCACTGCGTGGGGAGGCGACGCAGTCCATCGCCATCATGGGCGTGAAGCTGGAGCGTTACCAGCGCATTGTGAATCTGCGCGAAAAAATTGTTGCAGGCGTGTGGGGGCTGCAGCCGGGCGACGCCATGATCGGCATGGAGCTCGCAGCCGATCTGGGCGTGCGCCCCGGCGACCGCTTCACCATCGACACCGGCAGCGTGCAGGAGCCTGTGCGCGTGAGTGCATTGCTGGACATGGGTGTGAAAGATTTGAACCGGCGCACCGTCATCATTCCGCTGCGCAGTGCCCAGAGTCTGCTGGCGCTGCCCGGCGGTGCCACGGTGCTCGATGTGAAGGTGGACGATGTCTGGCAGGCCGAATCCATTGCCGAGCAGCTGCGCCAGCGTTACCACTATGAAATTGAGAGCTGGCAGGCCACGAATGCACAGTTGGTTTCGGCACTGAAAGCGCAGAGCATCAGCACGGCAGTGATTCGTGGTGTGGTGCTCATCGTAGTGGTGCTCGGCATTGCCAGCGTGCTGGTGGTGAGCGTGGTGCAAAAGCGCAAGGAGATTGGCATTCTGCGCGCCATGGGCACAACCCGCGCTCAGGTGCTGCGCGTGTTTCTGCTGCAGGGGGCTGTGGTGGGGGCGCTGGGCTCGGTGGTTGGAGTCTTGCTGGCCTGGCTGCTGGTGCTGCTGTTCACCGTCATGGCCCGTGGGGCGGATGGCGATGTGCTCTTTGATATCAGCCTGACCTGGCAGGAAGCAGTGTCTGCGGCACTGACTGCCACACTGTGCGGTGTGATGGCCGCAGTAGCACCTGCGCGCAGTGCTGCACGGCTGGACCCCGCGCAAGCGATACGGATGTAAGTCATGGCTGCTGAAAAGTCTTTTTCACCCACCCCACTGATTGCACTGCAGGGCGTGCGCAAGTCCTACAACGTGGGCTTGCCCAGCGAGGTGGAGGTATTGCACGGCGTGGACCTGTGCATTCAGCCCGGCGAATTTGTGGCGCTGGTGGGACCGTCCGGTTCGGGCAAAAGCACGCTGCTGAATGTGCTGGGCCTGCTCGAGCGCATGAGCGGCGGCAGCTACCGCCTGCAGGGGCAGGAAACCAATGGCCTCGACGATGAGGGGCTGACCCTGATGCGCCGTCAGTCACTGGGCTTTGTGTTCCAGTTTCACCACCTGTTGCCAGCATTTACGGCGCTGGAGAATGTGACCCTGCCCGCCCTCATGGCTCAGGGCGTGGTGACCGAGCAGGACCGCAGCAGGGCCGTGGACTTGCTCAAGGCCGTGGGGCTGGAAAAAGCTTTGCACAAAAAACCGTCCGAGCTGTCGGGCGGCATGCAGCAGCGCGTGGCCATTGCGCGTGCGCTGGTCCAGCAGCCACCTCTGGTGCTGGCCGATGAACCCACGGGCAATCTGGATACACAGTCCTCGCAGGAAGTGTTTGGCCTGCTGCGCCAGATTCACCAGACCCTGGGTACGGCATTTCTGATCGTGACCCACGACCCCAGGCTGGCTGAACGCTGTGACCGGGTCGTGGAAATCGTGGACGGGATGATTGCGCGGGATGCGCCATTGAAGAAGCTAAGTGTTTGATTGCATTGGAGCTCAAGCCGTCAAGACTTGCCCTTGCTGCACTGTGTGACACCTGCTGCCGGAACTCCGCGCCAGAGCGCTTTCCCGTAAAATTGCGCCTCTTTACATTTGAGAGGCCCGCTTGAGCAGTATGCGCTTGCGGCCCTTTGTCGCAACGCGTGGCAGCAGCCACGCTCGAACTGTCTCCCATCCAGTGTCATACGCTCCAGAAACACGGCGTCGCCGCACCTTTGCCATCATTTCCCACCCTGACGCGGGTAAGACCACGCTGACCGAAAAGCTGCTGCTGTTCTCGGGCGCGATCCAGATCGCGGGTGCCGTGAAGGGCCGCAAGGCTTCGCGCCATGCCACGTCTGACTGGATGGAGATTGAAAAGCAGCGTGGTATCTCGGTGGCATCGTCCGTGATGCAGATGAGCTACCGCGATCACGTCATCAACCTGCTCGACACCCCCGGCCACAAGGACTTCTCGGAAGACACCTACCGCGTGCTGACCGCTGTGGACTCGGCGCTGATGGTGATTGATGCGGCCAACGGTGTGGAATCGCAGACCCGTCGCCTGATCGAGGTCTGCCGCCAGCGCGATACGCCCATCATCACTTTCGTGAACAAGATGGACCGCGAAGTGCGCGACCCGCTGGACATTCTGGACGAAGTCGAGCGCGAGCTGGGCATGCCCTGCTGCCCCATCACCTGGCCTGTGGGGCAGGGCAAGACCTTTGGCGGCATCATCAATGTGCAGACACAGAGCATGACGGTGTTTGCACCCGGCAGCGAAAAGCGTCCCGAAGACTTTGAAGTGATTCCGCTGTCGGAAACCGACAAGCTGCGCGCACGCTTTGGTCAGGCCTTTGACGATGCCATCGAATCCATGGAACTGGCACAGGGTGCTTCGGCCGAATGGGACCACGAAGCCTTCCTGGCAGGCAAGCTGACCCCCGTGTTCTTCGGCTCCGGTGTGAACAACTTCGGTGTGATGGAAGTGCTCAACGCCGTGGTCGACATGTCGCCCCCTCCTGGCCCTCGTCTGGCATTCACCGAGGTGAATCGCCAGCGCCAGGAAGTGACCATCAAGCCAGAGGACAAGGGCTTCTCGGGCGTGGTGTTCAAGGTGCAGGCGAATATGGACGCCAACCACCGCGACCGTATCGCTTTCGTACGCGTGGCCTCAGGCAAGTACACCCCCGGCATGAAGATGAAAGTGCAGCGCACCGGCAAGGAGCTGCGCCCCACGTCCGTGGTGACTTTCATGTCGCAGCGCCGCGAGGCCGTGGATGAAGCCTATGCAGGCGACATCATCGGCTTCACCATCCACGGTGGTGTGCAGCTGGGTGACTCCATCACCGATGGTCCTAACCTGCAGTTCACCGGACTGCCGTTCTTCGCGCCCGAAATGTTCATGACCGTGGTGCTGAAGAACCCGCTGCGCACCAAGCAGCTGCAGCAAGGCTTGATGCAGCTGGGCGAAGAGGGCGCGATTCAGGTGTTCAAGCCCGATGTCGGCGGCAATATGCTGCTGGGCGCCGTTGGTCAGCTGCAGTTTGAAGTGGTGCAGCACCGCCTGAAGACCGAGTACGACTGCGACGTGCGTCTGGAAGGCTGCCAGTACACCGGCGCGCGCTGGATCACGGCTGACACGCCAGCCGAGCTGCGCGAGTTTGAAAACGCCTACCCCATGCGCCTGGCGCACGACGCGGCCGATACGCTGGCCTTCCTGTGCACCAGCCCGTATGACGTGCGTCTGGCGCAGGAGCGATTCCCCAAGATTCACTTCCACCCGCTGCGTGAGCATGCCGGCCTGAGCCTCGGCTCTGCCAACTAAGGCGTTGGACATATCGGCCTGCAGACTTTGTTGCACCGACTCGTCGTAGCGCTGCTACTGCCTTCGTCAGTGCGTCGCGTCTGCACCGCTTCACTGACCGATCTGCCCAACGCGGCAGTGTGATAGTTCAACCTGTGCCTGCACGGGTTTGTTTTTGAGAGTGTGTTGTGAGCCAAGACTTTCTGCGCCCCCTGTCCGAATTGCCTGTGCCCGCCAACATTCTGGGCGTGCTGACCGATATTGATGACACGCTGACCACCGATGGCGTGGTGCCCGAGCATGTGGTGGCGGCGATTGGCCGCCTCAAAGATGCAGGGCTGAAGGTGGTGCCCATCACCGGCCGCCCCGTGGGCTGGAGCGTACCTTTTGCGCGAGCCTGGCCCGTAGATGCCATCGTGGCGGAAAACGGTGCGGTGGCGCTGCGCCGCAATAGCGAAGGTGGTCTGGACAAGCTCTACCAGCAGGACGATGACACCCGCGTGCGCAACTTTGCGCGCATGCAGGAGGTGCTGGCGCAGATTGAGGCGCAAGTGCCCGGTGCGCAGCGCGCGACGGATTCGCATGGCCGCGAGTGCGATATCGCCGTGGACCACAGCGAGTTCACGAACATGCCCCAGGCGCAGATCGATGAGTGCGTGGCCATCATGCGTGAAGCAGGCATGAATGCCACCGTGAGCTCCATCCACATCAACGGCTGGTTTGGCGACCACAACAAGCTCGAAGGCGCGCGCTGGATTGTGCGTGAGCTGTTTGACATTGACCTGGACGCGACGTTGGGCCAGTGGATCTACATTGGGGATTCGACCAATGACCAGCTCATGTTCCAGCACATGCCCCTGAGCGTGGGCGTGGCCAACATTGCCCGCTTTGTGCCGCAGCTCAAGCACCTGCCACGCTATGTGACCACCGCCGAGCGTGGCGATGGTTTTGTGCAGCTGGCAGAACATCTGCTGCAAAAATAAAAGCTTCTAGCGCTTGTAATTGCTTGGTTTCCCATAGAAAAGTATCTGAAAACCTTGAATTGCAAGCGCTGACAGCTATGAAATTCAAAGGCCTGCATGCGCGCGCGTGCAGGCCTTTGTCATATTGGAGAGCGACTATTTAGTTTTAGTCGATGCTGACGCTGGCTTTTTCAATCACGCCGCGGTACATGGCCGTGTCCTGATCGATCAGCTGCTGGAATTCGGCCGGGCTGCTGCCCACGGCCGCAAAGCCCAGCTGCGTGAGCTTGTCCTTGACTTCGGGGGATGCAACGGCTTCGGCAATCGCTTGCGAAAGCTTGTCCACGACAGGCTGAGGCGTGCCCTTGGGGGCCAGCACGCCGACCCAGGAATTCATCACAAAGCCGGGAAAACCGGACTCTTCCATGGTCGGGATGTCAGGCTCACCGGGCCAGCGCTGCTTGGAGGCCACGGCCAGCACCTTGATCTTGCCGTTCTTGGCGTGCGGCATGGGCACCAGGGCGGGGTCAAACAGCATGTCGACTTGCCCAGACATCAAGTCAGACAGAATGGGCGCGCTGCCGTTGTAGGGCACATGCTGGGCATTCAGGCCGTTTTCCTGGGCCCAGCGCGCGCCAATCATGTGGGCGCTGGCACCTGTGCCGCTGGAGGCATAGTTCAGCGGGTTTTTCTTGCCGTACTCGGCCAGTTCTCTGGCATTGCTGACCGGTAACTTGTTGGAGGTGAACAGGAACATGGGCAGGTCTGCCACATGGCTGACGGCCACAAAGTCGCTGGCCTGGTAGGGCAGCTTTTTGTACAGCGACATGTTCACCGTGTAGGCCGCCAGCACGCTGACAAAGTTGTAGCCATCGGCCGGAGCGCGTGCCGTCTGCGTCACGCCAATGGTGCTGTTGGCGCCGGGCTTGTTTTCAATCACCACGGGCTGCCCCAGGCGCTTGCCCACGGCTTCAAACACGGTGCGGCTGACGATGTCGGTGGAGCCCCCGGGGGTGTATGGCACGGTGAGCCTGATGGGCTTGGTGGGCCAGTTGCTGCTGTCCTGGGCCAGGCTGTGACCTGTGGCGGCCAGGGTGGTAATGGCCAATGCAGCGGCCAGTGCTGTACGGCGGGTAGTGAATGCCATGTGCTTGTCTCCGTTGTTGTCTTTGCAAGGCAGTGGGTGCTGCCGCTCCCTGAATGTCGCCATATTTTTGATAGGCGACATTTGCAATGTAGGGAAGAAGCATGTGCAGGCATTGGGGGGAATCCCTTGGTTGCTGTCACTTGTGCGCCATTGCTTCGAAAAAAGCAGCAGCACCTGCCTAGAATCCCGGCAGCTGATGACTGGATGAGTGTGTATGTCTGAACTGATGAGCCTGGTGGATGCAGAATCTTTGAGGATGCTGCTGATCATTTTTTTCGTGCTGGCACTGTCTGCGTGGGCAGGGCGTGCCGTCAGCCGCCATCAGCGCAAGGCGGATCCGGCCAAGGACGAAGGCCTGAAGATCGTACTGGGGGCCACGCTGTCGCTGTTTGGTCTCTTGATCGGCTTTTTGCTGTCTTTTGCCATCAGCGGCTACAACACGCGCGTGAGTTCGGAGGAAAACGAGGCCATGGCGCTGGCCAATGCCTTTCAGCGCACGACTTTGCTGGCCACGAGCAGTGCGCAGCAGCAGGCCGAAACCATGCTGGATCAGTATCTGGCCTCACGCATCGCGTTCTACCATGCGCCAGATGAGGCCCAGCGCGCAGAACTGCGCATGCAGTCCATACAGCTGCAGACCAAGATGTGGCATTTCGTGAGTGAAGCGGCCAAGCAGGCACCGAACCCCGTGTCCATGTCGCTGGTGGAAGCATGCGGTCAGCTTTACATCACGCAGCAAAAGACCATGGCGAGCTGGCGCCACCAGATTCCGCTGGCCGCGTGGCTCATCCTGATCGTGTTTGGCGTGTGCTCCAACTTCCTGATTGGCTACCACATGCGTGCAGGCAGCCAGACCTGGCTGCTGGTGGTGCCGTTTGTCACCGCCCTGGCCCTGTTCATGATTTCGGAGATTGACGTACCGGGCAAGGGCGTGATCCATGTGACGCCGCAGAACCTGGAGGCGCTGCAGGTCACGCTGTCCAAAGGTGGCCTGACGCCTTAAGACGGCTGCCTGTCCTTGCCGATGCGGCCCAGGTGCGTCCAGCCAAAGCCGCGGGCGTACTTGAGGCCGTAGCCCAGCGTGCGGTCAAAGCCGATGTGGGCCAACCAGATCAGTGTCAGCGACAGGCACAGCGCGTCGTTTTGAAAGAGCGCCACAGCCAGCAGGGCAGCCGCGCCGAGGGTGGCGTGCGTGGCGTTGTAGCACAGCGCCCCGATGCGCGGCCCGGCGGCGTAGCCGATCAAGGCAATATCTGGCAGCAGAAACAGTCCCGCAAACCAGCCCCAGCCCAGACTGCCCCAGTGCGCATAGGCCGCGCAGCTGACGGCCAGCAGGGCCAGCCCTTCGGCACGCAGCAGCCAGCGCACGCCGCCTTGTGCGGCTCCCTCATGTGTGATTGCAGTGTGGTGGTTCATGGGCAGCAGTGTCCAAGGCTGCGCCGGAACGCACAATCGGTCCTGACGTGGCTGCGGCCACCACACAACACAGGAAACACATGGACGAAGCCCAAGTATTGCTTTTGCCCGGGCGCGGCAATGCCGCTCCGGCCCACTGGATCAGCCACTGGGAAGCCGCCGATCCCCGGATGCAGCGCGTGCTGCAGCAGGAGTGGCGCACGCCCCAGCGCGCAGACTGGGTGAACACCCTGATCGGGGTGCTGGAGCAGCGCCAGACGCCCGCCGTGCTGGTGGCGCATTCCGTGGCCGTGGCGCTGGTGAACCACACGGTACAGGCGTGGGCGCAGCGCCATCCCGAGCGGCCCATGCCCGTGAAGGGCGCGCTGCTGGTGGCACCGAGCGATGTGGAGTCGCCCGACTGGCCGCCGGGGCCCATCGGCTTTGCGCCCATGCCGCTGCAGCGCCTGCCGTTCAGGACCATCGTGGTCGCCAGCAGCAACGACCCGCGCGTGTCGCTGGAGCGGGCAGCGTTCTTTGCCCACGCCTGGGGCGCACGGCTGGAAGTGGCGGGGGCGCTGGGCCATATGGGCGCAGACAGCCAGCTCGGCCTGTGGCCGCAGGGTCGGGCGTGGCTGGAGGAACTGCTGGCTGCCTGAAGCCTGTCCGCCTACTTGCGCGCCAGCACAGGTGCAATGGCCTGCCCGGTGTGTGTACCAAGTGCCACCACTTCTTCAGGCGTACCCGCCGCCACAATGCGCCCACCACCCGTGCCGCCTTCGGGGCCGAGGTCGATGATCCAGTCGGCTTCGGCGATCACATCGAGGTCGTGCTCGATCACGATCACGCTGTGGCCAGCGTCCACCAAGCGGTGCAGCACGCGAATCAGCTTGTCCACATCGGCCATGTGCAGGCCGACCGTGGGTTCGTCCAGCACATAGAGCGTGTGCGGGGTCTTGTTGCCGCGCTTGGTGATGTCGTCACGCACCTTGGTCAGCTCGGTCACCAGCTTGATGCGCTGCGCCTCGTCGCCCGACAGCGTGGGCGAGGGCTGGCCCAGCGTCAGATAGCCCAGGCCCACATCCTTGAGCAGCTGCAGCGGATGGGCAATCGAAGGCATGGAGGCAAAGAACTCCACGGCCTCATCGACCTCCATGTTCAGCACATCACCAATGCTCTTGCCGCGCCAGGTCACGGCCAGCGTTTCGGGGTTGAAGCGCGCGCCGTGGCAGGTTTCGCAAGGCACTTTCACATCGGGCAGAAAGCTCATCTCGATGGTGCGCATGCCTTGCCCTTCACAGGCCGGGCAGCGGCCTTCGCCGGTATTGAAACTGAAGCGCCCTGCGCCGTAACCACGGGCCTTGGCCTCCAAAGTGTCGGCAAACAGTTTGCGGATCGTGTCCCAGAAACCAATGTACGTGGCGGGGCAGGAGCGGGGTGTCTTGCCAATCGGCGTCTGGTCCACTTCCAGCACGCGGTCAATCGCCTCATAGCCCCAGACCGCTTCGCAGCCGACCAGGGCTGGTGACTTGCCCGCTTCTGCAGCTTCACGGCCCGCCTTGGTGCTGCGCTGGCTCACGAGCGCAGCCACATTGGTCAGCAGCACATCGCGTGCGAGGGTCGATTTGCCGGAGCCGGACACGCCCGTGATGGCCACCAGCCGTTTGAGTGGCACGCTGGCTTCGACGTCCTGCAGGTTGTGCAGGTTAGCCCCATTGACCACCAGCCAGTGCAGCGGGCCGGTGTCTTTAACCGGGTTGGCCAGTTCTGCATTGGCCTGTGCGCTCGCGGCCTCGAGGGCGGCTGCTGCCTCGGCCGCGATCTGCTTTTTGGTGCGTTTTTTGGGCTTGGCGCTTGCTGTATCTGCGTTGGCAGCTTCTGTTTTCAGAGTGGCTGCATCGGCCACACCATGCACCGGGCGGCGTGGCTGGTAAGGGTGGCGCATGGCATGCAGCAGGTAGCGGCCGGTCTGCGAATCTGCTGCTGCCATGATGTCTTCGGGCTTGCCTTGGGCCACCAGCGTGCCCCCGCGCTTGCCCGCGCTGGGGCCGATGTCGATCACATGGTCGGCACGGCGGATGGTGTCTTCGTCATGCTCCACCACCACCAGCGTATTGCCCTTGTCACCGAGCTTGTGCAGGGCGTTGAGCAGGATGTGGTTGTCGCGCGCGTGCAGGCCAATCGTCGGCTCATCCAGCACATAGCACACGCCTTGCAGATTGCTGCCGAGCTGCGCGGCCAGGCGGATGCGCTGGGCCTCACCACCCGACAGCGTGGGCGCGCCACGGTCGAGCGTGAGGTAGTTCAGACCGACTTCTTCGAGGAACTCGAGGCGGCCCAGAATTTCCGGAATCAGGTCGCGTGCGATATCGGTTTCACGGCCGGTGGTGCTGAGCTGCTGGAACCACTGGCGCAGTTCGCTGACCGACATCTGTGCGAGTTGCGTGATGCTCTGGCCATGGAAGCTCACGGCACGGGCGCGTGCGTTCAGGCGTGTACCTTCGCAGGTGGGGCAGGTGCATTCTTCAAGGTCTTCCACCTCGTTGGCCGTCAGCGTCAGCTCGCGACCACGGTTGTCCTCGGCCAGGGTGCTGTCGTCATAGACCTTGCGCTGGTCCTTGGTGAGTTTGACGCCTGTACCCACGCAGTCGGGGCACCAGCCGTGCTTGCTGTTGTAGCTGAACAGACTGGGCTCCAGCTCCGAGTAGCTGGTCGCGCAAATCGGGCAGGCGCGCTGGGTGGAGAAGACCTGCAGCGTGCCCACGCCCTTGCCCTGATCGGGCGCGGCCATGGCGGCTTCGAGGTTGTCTATGCCCGAGAGCACATGCACCACGCCCTTGCCGATTTCCAGCGTCTTGGCGAGCTGCGCACGCAGCTCTTTTTCGTTGGCCGCAGTGACTTTCACGCTGGCCACGGGCAGCTCGATCGTGTGTTCCTTGAAGCGGTCGAGGCGCGGGAAGCCTGTGGTGGGCAGGAAGGCACTATCGACGCGCAAATGCGTATAGCCCTTGGGGCGTGCCCAGTCGGCTAGCTCGGTATAGACGCCCTTGCGGTGCACGACCAGCGGCGCCAGCAGGCCGATGTGCTGGCCCTTGAACTGGCTGAGCAGCTGGGCGGCAATGCGCTCGGGTGTTTGCGGCTCCACGGCCGCACCATCGTGCACGCAGTGCTGGGTGCCCAGCTTCACATACAGCAGGCGCAGAAAGTGCCAGACCTCCGTGGTTGTGCCTACAGTCGATTTACGGCCGCCGCGTGAGAGACGCTGCTCAATCGCCACGGTGGGGGGAATGCCCCAGACCGCATCGACCTCGGGTCGGCCTGCTGGCTGCACGATGGAGCGCGCATAGGCGTTGAGCGATTCGAGGTAACGGCGCTGGCCTTCGTTGAACAGAATGTCAAAGGCCAGTGTGGATTTGCCGGAGCCGGAAACCCCCGTCACCACATTGAACTTGCCGCGCGGAATGTCCACGCTCAGACCCTTGAGGTTGTGTTCGCGAGCATTGACAATTTCAATGCTATTTTTGGCCTCTAGTGCTTGTCTGGCGGGCGCTGGAAGCTCTTTTTTGTAGAGCATCGGGGCCACTTCCTCAACCAACTGTCCGCCCACGCCCATGGCCAGGTCGTATTCGCGCAGCGCCTGTGCGGTGTGCGAGCCTTTGACCTGGCGCACTTCTTCGGGCGTACCCTGAGCCACGATCTGGCCGCCACCGTCCCCGCCTTCGGGGCCCAGGTCGATGAGCCAGTCGCTGGCGCGAATCACGTCGAGGTTGTGCTCGATCACGATCAGGCTGTGCCCGGCCTCCAGCAGCTTGCGCAACGCGCGCATCAGCTTGGCAATGTCTTCAAAGTGCAGGCCAGTGGTCGGCTCGTCAAACAGAAACAGCGTGCCCTTGCGCGCAATCTTCTGTTTGGACTTGGAGGCGGTTTTGGCCGCTTCGGCGAGGAAGCCGGCGAGCTTGAGGCGCTGTGCCTCCCCGCCCGACAGCGTCGGCACGGGCTGGCCCAGCTTCACATATTCGAGGCCTACATCGACGATGGGCTGCAGCGCGCGGATCACGTCCGTATCCTGCGCAAACAGCAAGGCCGCTTCGGCCACGGTCAGCTCCAGCACATCGGACACATTCAGATTACGGCCATTGCGCTCGATGGTGACTTCCAGAATCTCTGCGCGGTAGCGGCTGCCGTGGCAGTCGGGGCAGCGCAGGTACACGTCGGAGAGGAACTGCATCTCCACATGCTCAAAGCCCGAGCCGCCGCAGGTGGGGCAGCGGCCATCGCCACTGTTAAAGCTGAACTTGCTGGCGGTGTAGCCGCGCTGCGCCGCCAGTGGTGCGAGCGCAAACAGTTCGCGGATGCTGTCCCACGCACCCACGTACGACACGGGGTTGGAGCGTGCCGTCTTGCCAATCGGGGACTGGTCCACAAACACCACATCGGCCAGATGATCCGCACCCAGCAGGCGGTCGTGCAGGCCGGGGCTGTCCGTAGGCTTGCCAAAGTGGCGCAGCAGGGCGGGGGCGAGGATGTCCTGAATCAGCGAAGACTTGCCCGAGCCCGACACGCCGGTCACGGTGACGAGGCGTTGCAGCGGAAACTCGACGTTGAGGTTTTGCAGATTGTGCTCGCGTGCGCCTTCGAGGATCAGGCGCGGCGTGCTGTCGGTGACCATGCGCTTGAGGCCAAAACCGACCTGCTTGCGGCCGCCGAGATAGGCACCAGTCAGCGTATCGGCTTGCTTCAATTCCTCTGGCGTGCCGTCAAACACAATCTGGCCGCCCTTGGCGCCGGGGCCGGGGCCCATGTCAATCATGCGGGCGGCGGCAAACATCACGGCGGGGTCGTGCTCCACGACAACCAGTGTATTGCCCGCATCGCGCAAGCGGTGCATAGCCTGGGTGATGCGCTCCATGTCGCGCGGGTGCAGGCCAATGCTGGGCTCGTCGAGCACAAACAGGGTGTTGACCAGTGAGGTGCCCAGCGCCGTGGTCAGGTTGATGCGCTGCACCTCACCGCCCGAGAGCGTGCGGCTCTGGCGGTCCAGCGTGAGGTAGCCAATGCCCACATCGACCAGATATTTGAGGCGGGTGCCAATTTCCTCGTTGAGCAGTTTGAGTGCCTGGTATTCGCCTTCGGCCAGCCCTGTGGCGTTGGCAAGGTTGAGGCTGTCGAAGAAACTGCGCAGCCGCGTAATGGGCAGCCGCATCAGATCGTGTAGGCACAGGCCGGGCAGGGCTTCGAGCTGCGTGCGGTTCCAACTTACGCCATTGGGCATAAAGCGTTGTGCGGGTGGCAGCACGGCATCGGCCTGCGCCTTGGTGCCAATGCGCCACAGCAGGCTTTCGGTTTTCAGGCGTGCGCCGGAGCAGGTGGGGCATTCCGTGTAGCTGCGGTACTTGGACAGCAGCACGCGGATGTGCATCTTGTAGGTCTTGGTTTCCAGGTATTCAAAAAAGCGGCGAATCCCGTACCACTGCTTGTTCCACTGCCCTTTCCACAGCGGCGAGCCTTCGATCACCCAGTGCTTTTGTTCGGCCGTGAGCTTGTTCCAGGCAATGTCACGCGGAATGCCTTCGGCTTCGGCATGGCGCATCAGGTCGTCCTGAATTTCCTTCCAGCCTGGGGTCTGGATCGGCTTGATTGCACCGGTACGCAGCGTGAGCTTTTCGTTGGGAATCACCAGGCCCCAGTCCACGCCAATCACACGCCCAAAACCCCGGCAGGCTTCGCAGGCGCCCACGGCAGAGTTGAACGAGAACAGCGATGGCATGGGCTCGGTATAGGTCAGATTGCTTTCGGGGCAATGCAGACCCTGCGAGAACTTCCACATGTAGGATTCGCCTTCGTCGGGCATGACGTGGACCACCACGCGGCCTGAGCCACGTTTGAGTGCAACCTCGATGGCTTCAATGGCACGCGCACGTTCCACGCGGCTGAAGCGGAAGCGGTCCGCCACCACGTCCAGCACCTTGATCTTTTCCGGTGGCGCAGCCTTGGCCTTCTTGCCTTTGCTCGGGATTTCTTCGGCCGCTTGCGGGCGCTCCACCTCGCGCTCGGCCTGGATCTTGGTAAAGCCGCTGGCAGACAGCCACTGCTCCACCTCTTCCTGCGTGGTGTTGGCCGGCATTTCCACGGGGAAGGTCAGCGCAATGCGCGGGTCGCCAGCTTCGGCGCAGCGCTGCTGCAGCTGGGTGTAAATCGTGTCCACCGTGTCGTGCTGCACGGGCAGGCCGGTTTCCTTGTCGTACAGACGGGCCGCGCGGGCGAACAGGAGCTTGAGGTGGTCGTTCAGCTCCGTCATCGTGCCCACGGTGGAGCGGGAGTTGCGCACCGGGTTGGTCTGGTCAATGGCGATCGCGGGCGGCACGCCTTCCACGCGGTCCACGGCCGGTTTGTCCATGCGGTCGAGAAACTGGCGCGCATAGGCGCTGAAGGTTTCGACGTAACGGCGCTGGCCTTCGGCAAACAGGGTGTCAAACACCAGGCTCGACTTGCCCGAGCCGCTCGGCCCGGTGACCACGGTCAGTTCGCCGGTGCGAATGTCCAAGTCAACGTTTTGCAGGTTGTGCTGGCGGGCGCCACGGATGCGAATCAGGCCTTGGGTCATGGTGTGCTGCGCGTAGAAGAGGCTCACAGGGAAAGCGGCCGATCATTCTAGGCAGGCTCACACTGCCTGCTGGTTTTAAGGGTAAGCTGGCACGGTCTCTGCTTAATTTGTGCAGGTGCTAACAGTTGGGGAATCTCTTTCGCACGATGCCGGGCATGCAGGAAAACGGGGAGGGAAGGCCGCCAAGAGCAGGGGATATCACTTTTGAGGCATAAAAACCGCAGCTATAACGTGGGTTTTTGACAACCGGTGTTGTCTGCATACACTGGGGGGATTGACAGATATCAAGTCTTTCTATTATTTCAGTAATTCCTGAATAATCAATGATTTACGTCGGGTTTGATTGCTGTCAAAAGTTTGATTTGTCTGGCGGGAATTCCTTAAAAACATCACGATGCACTGCGTTGCATCAAAAGACTTGGGTGGGAGTCGTTGGGGAGGAGTACATTCGGCGGGTTTTGTAATCCGCGTTTATCCCTAACAGCGCGCATTTTTCGCGTTTACAGCAT